>CALXAZ010000166.1 GCA_944386395.1 uncultured Clostridia bacterium | reverse complement strand
TTGATGGACGGAGCGTATCGGAGATATGTAAAAAGATGGGGGGAAACGCATGGGCAGTGAACTTTAACAGCCCGGTACAGACGGTCGTAGCGGGAAATCCGGCTGAATGTGAGCGTGTGTGTGAGTTGTGCATTGAAGCGGGAGCGCAGAGGTATGTGCGCCTTGCGACAAACGCGGCGTTTCACAGCCCGGCAATGACAGGTGCGGCTTTGGAATTTAGAGTTTCTCTCGATGGAATTAAATTTTCACCGGCAGGGGCGCAGATGTATTCAAATTTGTACGGAGGTAAAATGCCTGAGGTGGATATACCTGAATATCTGGAAAGTCAGATGAAGAGCCCTGTAAAATGGGTGGACGAGGTCAGAGAAATGATAGAAGATGGCTATGACACATTTATAGAGATTGGACCGGGTAAAACGCTATGCGGGCTGATAAAGAGGATCGACAGAACGGTAAAGACATATACAAGCGACAGCGTAAAATCTGTAGAGAAGATATTTGAGGAGCTCTGCTGACCGGAGGATGGGAGAAGCTATGGACAAAAAAGCTCGTGACTATGAGGAGCTTTTTGCTGAAATAAACGCCGGTATGAATGATATCGTTAAAAATTTTACACGGTTTGAGCAGCATACGGTAAAAAAGAATAACAGGGAAGGGCTTAGTGCCACGGAAGCACATATAATCGAGCAGATAGGGATTGATGGAGGTCGGTCTATGAGCGAGGTGGCAGAGGGTCTTGGTATCACAAAGGGTACGCTTACTGTTGCTGTAAAGCGTTTGGAGAGCAAGGGGTATATAGTGCGCCGGCAGGATGCCCGTGATAAGCGCGTTGTACTTTTACACCTTACGCGGAGGGGAATTGCAGCGTTCAGGCTGCATTTGCGTTTTCATCGTAGGATGGTAGAAGGGGTTATGAAGGGATTGAGTGAGCATGAGTGCAGAAGCTTTGTTGCTGCGCTAAAGACATTAAATAGCTTTCTTGAGGAAAATCAGACATAAAAAAGCGCGGGAATTCCCGCGCTTTTTAACTAAGTTAAAACTATTTACCCAAAGAAAACATGGACGTGGCAAAACTTTTTGTATATTGATTGCTGTCTGCACAACATTTTGAACCTCTGCGACCGATTAAGTCGGCAAGGGTAACACCATCGACGTATTCGTTTATCACATTATGAAGCCCCAGCCAGAATTCGATTGTTGGGCATAACGATTCACGGAGGCACTGATTTGAGTTGTCCTCCAAACATGCAACAGGAGCGAGATTACCCTCGATTAGCCGAAGAATGGAACCAACACGGTATTCCTCTGGAGGACGCGAGAGCTTGTACCCTCCCTGTGAGCCGCGGCAGCTCTTTATAAAGCCGGCTTTACAGAGCTGACCGGTTATCTGCTCTAGATATTTTGCAGAAATTTCCTGCCTCTCGGCAATATCTTTCAAGGAGATAAATTCTCCTGTGTTATGTTCGGCCATATCGACCATAAGCCTCAGCGCGTAGCGCCCCTTTGTAGATATTTTCATGTATGTCTATGCCTTTCTTACCGTGTAGAGAAAACTTTATCCACTAATATATATACCTATTATACTACTGAAAAACTAGGGAATCAACAAAAAAATCAAAAAGGACGCAGAGGCAGGAAAAATTGATTTCTTAGTGCCCAAAATAATAAAAGCCGGAGATATCTACGGCTTTTATTTTATTGCTTATTCCTGGACGGTATCCCGTTCGCGGAACAGCAATGATATGCACCAGATGCCGGCAAGACCGACAAGTGTGTAAATTACACGGCTGACCGCCGCAGACTGACCACCGAACAGGGCAGCGACCACATCGTATCTGAATATGCCTATAATGCCCCAGTTAAGAGCGCCTATGACGGTTAACACTAAAGCAATTCTGTCAATTATACTGTTCAAGTCCAAGCTCCTTTCAAATAGGCTTTCAAGTACAATCTTCTCCAAAAATTAGAGAAATATACATGCGGGGCAATAAGGCAGAATTTATAAAAACTATACATGTGGAAGAGATGACATATACTGTTACTATTTTTAATGAAAGTTTTCAAAGGAATTAGAAACAATATTGATACTTATACATGAAGATATGGACAATAGCTAGTCAATGATATAAAATGATATAAATTTATAGATATTAGTTAGCAAAATTTAATCTATCCTACCCGCGGAGAGCATTATCCCGGAAAGTATAGGAGCAATCTCTGGAGGCATTGTTGTGTGAATAAACTCCTTGAGAACATCCCCATTAATTTCCTTTTTGTTTTTAGCTTTTGCAAAAGATTTTAGTTTTTCTGCGAGATTTGGAATCTTAACCATAAGGTTTAAAGCGTGGTATTGTTCTTTGGCAGAACGCGACCAAATAAATCCCTCTACTGGCACTACTAAGTCGTTTGCTTTTATTTTTTCTCTCTGTGACATTAGATATTCAATAGACATACCACCTTCGGGAAGTAAACCGACTCGCTCAAACTCGTGAAGAGGAGCATCGTTTTCGAGCATGAGCTTTGCCATTGCATTCATCATGCGCACCTCAGTTTCGGGATCATCTATTGGATGCTCCTGAGTGGGATCTGTCTCAAGATCAAATAGGTGTGTGCCAAAGCGGTAGGAAGAGCCTCCTAATCCTCCGCCGCTGGTTGGTATTTTGAGAACAGGAGCGTTTTTTGTAAACTCAAACGGTTTAACGAGGGTTGCCTTCTCAAGCTGTGCCATAGGATAGCGCGAACGCATAACAGTTGGCATGAGAGTATAATCGTATATTGGCATATTGCGCTCAACAGAGTTTCTCATGTATACGTATCTACCGTCTGTAATGTTTATCTGGTTGCCATGATAGCCGAAAAGGGCATATTCACGTATTGGAGAATTATCCGCTATTGTTTTTGCAAGGGGAACTCCCTGCATATCTTTTGGAATTTTAAGTCCGAAAAAGTCAAGAATAGTTGGTGCAAGGTCAATGGTTTGAACAAGAGCATCTCGGCGCTCTCCCTTTATCCCTGTACGGGGATCCCAGATGAAGAGGGGAGTATGGGCAATTTCGTTGTAGACGGGCATAGTTGTCTTTGCCCACCAGGAGTGCTCTCCAAGCAGATAGCCATGGTCAGTATTGACAATAAGCATGGTATCTTTCCACATGTCATGCTCATCCATAAAGTCGAGCACTTTTCCCAGATATGTATCGCACATAGAGAGTAGTGACGCATATTTGTATTTAATATGTTTCACTATATCGTCTGTATCGTCATCTGTCATAGGACCGTATGGAGGCCAGTCTATCTCGCGCCCTACATCAACCGTTTCATAAAGTTTTTCATATTCCTCACAGGAAAAGAAGGGCTCATGCGGGTCAAAGGTTTCTATTTGAAGGAACCAGTTGTCGTATTTGTAGTTTGTTTCAAGAAATTCAAGACCGGCGGAGAAGGTCTGAGCCTGGCTGTGATCCTTTTCTTCTGGCATGTTCATACGGTTGACCATATCCTGTCGAGCCATATTACCAGAAAATTTTCGCCCAAACATATTACTTTGGCGCAAATTGTGGACAGGTGAAATTGTAGGATTGAGATTTGCTTTCCACGGGTCTCCTTCCTGACCGCGGAAAGCTTCCCACGAGGAGTAGCGAGTGTGATATGTGGCACCGCCGTCCTCCCAATAATGCTGGTGATCGGATGCAAGGTGTGAATATATACCATTTTGCTTTAGTATCTCAGGCATTGAATCATCGAAAGGTTCGAGTGGGGACCAGCTGCGGTGAAGGAAGTTATACCTTCCGGTATGGAGTTCTCGTCTTGCGGGCATGCAGGGCATGCTGCCGACGTAGTTATTGTCAAACGTGACAGTGTGCATAGCTAGACGCTGGAAGTTGGGAGTTTTTGTCCAGCTACAGCCATATGGCGAGAGGTAGTGCCGGTTTAGCGAATCATACATAACCATTATAGCTTTCATAGATATCAACCTTTCATTTTATAATTTATATGCAAAGTATACGGTTATGCAGGCAAGCTAATCGAGCCTGCCTGCAGTGAGCATAAGCCCAGAAAGCATTGAAGAAATATTTGTTGGAACAGTTTCGTTGATAAAGCGTAGGATGAGGTCGCTGTCTATCTTAGAGGTGTTTGCATCCTGAGCAAAAGTCTGAAATTTTAGAGAAAGGTCGGGTATACGAGCTATCAACTCAAGAGTGTGAAATTGTTCTTTTGCCTGTGGGGACCATTCGAATCCGTCAAAGGGCATAATAGACTCGAGCTTAGAGATATCCTTTCGCTGTGATATTAAATATTCGACAGACATTTCTCCCTCAGGATACAAACCTACTCGCTCAAACTCGTGAATAGGGGCATCATTTTCACTCATGAGTTTTGCCATTGCATTCATCATTTGTATCTCAATTTCTGGGTCGTCTATAGGATGCTCCTGTGTGGGATCTACAGAAAGATCAAAAAGATGTGTGCCAAAACGATATGGAGAGCCTCCAAATCCACTGTTGGAAAGCGGTATTTTAAGAAGAGGGGTGTCCTTTGTGAAGGAGAAAGGTTTTGATAATTCAGACTTTCTTAGAGCAGGTAGCGGATAGCGCGAGCGCATGTTAGTTGGCATGAGAGTGTATTCATATACAGGGGCATCGCGTTTTACCGAGTTTCTCATGTATACATACCTGCCGTCAGTAATGTTTATTTGATTACCATGGAAGCCGTATAGAGCATAATTATGTACGGGAATATCATTTGATATTGTATCTCTGAGAGCTTTGCCAAGCATATCTTTTGTACGCTCTATACCAAAAAATTCAAGCAAAGTAGGAGCTAGGTCTATAGTTTGTGTAAGGGAGCTGCGGCGTTCTCCCATGGCACCACACCTGGGATCCCATATGAACATAGGTATATGCGCAATCTCGTTATAGAGAGGCATTGCTGTCTTTGCCCACCAGGAGTGCTCGCCTATCAGGAAGCCATGGTCAGTATTTACAATGAGCATAGTATCCTTCCACATGTCATGCTTATCCATGAAATCAAGAACTTTTCCCAGATATGTATCACACATAGAAACAAGCGCTGCATACTTGTGTTTTACATGAAGCACTACATCTTCAGTATCTTTGCTATCCAACGGGGCATATGGGGGCCAATCAATTTCGCGGCCTATGTCAACTTTATCATAGAGCGCCTCATACTTTTCGTTGGAGAAAAAGGGTTCATGAGGGTCGAAGGTCTCTATCTGAAGAAACCAATTGTCATAGTTCCAGTTATTTTCCAGAAACTCAAGCCCCGCAGAAAAAGTTTTTGCTTGGCTGTGGTTTATTTCTTCTCTCATATATCTACGATTTATTACATCTTGACGCTGAACATTTCCGGCAAACTTCTGTCCTATTCTGCCCTGACCTTTCCGCAGAAGGGTAGGATTAGTTATATTTGGATTGAGATCAGCTTTCCATGGATCTCCTTGTTGACCCCTGATGTTTTCCCATGTGCAATATCTGGTGTGGTATGTAGCTCCACCATCCTCCCAGTAGTGCTTGTGATCGGAAACCAGATGCGTATATATACCATTATTTGCAAGAATTTCAGGCATCGAATCATCAAAAGGTTCGAGTGGAGACCAACCGCGATGTAGAAAATTATATCTCCCTGTATGGAGCTCACGCCTTGCAGGCATGCATGGCATGCTGCCAACATAGTGATTATCGAAAGTTACAGAGTGTGTAGCTAGGCGCTGAAAGTTTGGAGTTTTTGTCCAGTTGCAGCCATATGGAGAAAGGTAGTGTCGGTTTAGCGAATCGTACATAACCATTATAGCTTTCATAAGCAATACAGCCTTTCATTTATATTTATTTTTCCGGTTGAGTTAAACCTTTTACTAAAGTATATTATTATTTATTTGTAATGTCAATATAAAAAATAATTATAAAACAATATATTAAAGAAGTACTATATTTTTTAAAATAAAAATATAGTAAAAAATAAATAAAAAATGCAGTTAAATGTTTAAATTATACAATATTGACATAAAAAGAATTGTAGTGTATATTATTGTGAGTAGAAAAAACTGGGAGGGGAATATGGCAAATAAGGCTACAATGAAAGATGTTGCGCGTGAAGCTGGTGTATCAATAGCAACGGTATCCTTTGTCCTTAATGAATCGTCAGGACATCCTATATCTGAAGAGACAAGACAAGCTGTGCTTGCTGCGGTAAAAAAGCTGAATTATGTGCGCAACAATGTGGCAAAGGGACTAAGAGAAAGCCGTACTATGTGTATAGGGGTTGTCACAACGATGTGGCACATAAGAAATTCGCACGTTGTGAGGGGAATACTCAAGGAACTGAATAAATATGGATATAGTGTTATACTGTGCCAGCGCGGAGAGGATCGGGCGGATAACAGCTTTTTAAAATATTATTTTGAGAATAAGGTCGATGGTTTCCTGTATATAGGGACAAACATAGACGAAATCAGTAATGATCAGAAAAGAGCCCTGGTTTTGCATGAAATACCAGTAGTAACATTGGATTGCGCAATAGACAGAATGATACCCTCTGTTGATATTGATTATTTTATGGGAGCATATAACGCTGTAAAATTTATGTCAGAACGGTATAATACAAAAAAGATTGTTGCCATTGAAATAGAGAGGGAAATGCGGCAAGAGCAGGAGCGCGAACAGGGAATAGCAAAGGCTGCATATGAGCATGGGATAGAGATTGAGATAAAAAAGGATACTATGTATATAGGACCGGTAAATGACGATCAGTATTATGGAACGAGCATGCATTGTAGTGAAAAGATAATAAGCGCAGTAGACAATATGAGCGAAGGAGATGTGTTAGTTCTTTTCTGGTCAGGGATGGAACAATGGGCACTTAAAAGAATGTGGCAGAGAGGGCAGGTGTTCCCAACTATTGTGTTAGCCCAGGGATTTGTAGCTCAGGAGTTATACGATTGGCTGCATTACAGCTATCTGCCGAATAACGAGATAGGGAAGATTATGGCAGAAATGATAATTGCAAGACTAAAGGGAGAAAATAACATAGAACACAAGCTTTTGATACCGGAAATAATTTAAAAATCGCTTTTATCTTTAAAACAACAGTTTTTTACCAAAAAATAAAACGATTAACTTGCGAGAGAAAATAAATAAAAGACAAATATTTTTCTAAAAATAAAAAAATAAAACGATTTTAAAAAAGGTATTGACAAAATAGACAAAGTTGTGTATTTTTAAGTTAACGATATCGATATCTTATACGCAATAAGTTAAACGTTTTAATAGAAAGGAGATAACATTATGCGGCGCATAGTTTGTGTTCTTCTTGCGCTATTCATTATCATGTCTATAACTGCGTGCGGGGAAACGGAAAATACTACCGCAGCAACAACCACATCAACAGAAACGACTTCGGAAACAACTGCGGCGACGACTGAAACCGGTTTGCCTGAGCTGAATGAAAATGGGGATTATACTATCGAATTGCCATTATCAGATGATCTTGTAACATTCTCGATGTGGGGTGGGACACCATATACAGGATCCGGGTTGAATGATCAGAACGAATCTGTTGCTCGTCAGGAGCTTGAAGCAAGAACGAATGTGCATATAGAATGGACCCATCCGGTATCAGGACAGGAACAGGCACAGTTTAATCTTATGGTTGCATCTAATATATATACAGATGCAATTTTTGGAGCTACCGGCTATATGGTAGGCGGCGTGGATAAGTATATAAATGATGAAGTAATAATTGACCTTGCACCATACTCGGAGTATTTTCCAAATTATATGCTCCGTCGTGCGGAAGCAAATGAGCTTGATCCGGACTGCCTGAGGATGACAGTTACCGACCAGGGCAGACTTGGTTTTATTCAATCCATCAAAAAGACATTGCAGGGTTCGTATGGCGGTTTCATGGTCAGAAAAGACGCGACCGACGAGCTGGGGATAGATACTGACAAGGTCGATACTTATGACGACTGGTACGACATGCTCACACAGCTTAAAGCATATGGTTTTGAGATCCCATTTGTGGAGCAGAAGAGCACAAACGGCTATTTGGGAGCAAACAGTCTGTTTCTGGCAGGACGTGATTCCGGAGTAAAGCTTTTTCAGATAGATGGACAGGTAATGTATGGACCATATACAGAAGGATATAAAGAGAATCTTAAAATGCTTGCACAGTGGTATGCAGAAGGGCTGTATGATCAGGATTTCTATAGCCGTACAAATCCCGACTCGGAAACAATGTGTCTCAATGGAAAGGCGGCTTGTTCATATATACAGAGAAATAACTATGACAGATATAATGCCTCGACTGTAGATGGAGGGCAGTGGATAGCCATTGAGGTTCCGCGCCAGTCGCCTGACCAGATACGTAAGGTTGGAGGTATGATGGTATGGAAATATGCAACAAATAGTGCATATACTATAAGCACACAGTGCGATGAGAGCAAAATACCGTATATGTTAAAATATTTCGACTATGGTTTTACATATGATGGCTATATCCTATATAACTATGGGATTGAGGGAAAAAGCTTCAACTTTATAGATGGCAAACCCACATTGACGGATGAGATGTTAAATAATCCTGACGGGCTTAGCATAGAGCAGATGATAACAATAAACTGCATACATCATAACTGTTCTTCGTGTCTATATGATTGGGAACGAACCCTAGGGGAAAATACATCTGAGTATGAGAAGTTTGGAGCATCAGAAGTGTGGGATGAGCACATCACTCCTGAGAGCTTCCAGTATATGCCTAGTCTTTCGATAAAGGAAGATGTTCAAACGGAATATGCGGCAAAACTAAATGATATAAATACAATGGCTGAAGAATATAGCGTAAAGTTTATCAGCGGAGAGATGGATATAGATACGCAGTATGATAGCTTTATCGCTGAGATGGAAAGAATGGGTATCCAGCAGGTGCTCGAATGGGCACAGGAAGCGTATGAGAGCTATCTTAACAGAGATATTACTGTAGGATATACAGAGGCAGAGCTTGTGCAGTATGGGATAATGGAGTAGCGGCTTATTTAAGACATTTTATGGTTAGAACCAAACTTAAAGCCCGGAACACATTTTAGTGTTCCGGGCTTTCTTATATGCTTTTTCTAAAAGGCAGCTGTTCAACCTTTTTGTTTTTTTATGACCTTAAGACGAGCAAATTCCTCTCGTTCTTTTTCCTCAAGAGCTTCGTTTATTATCTTAATATCTTCTGAAAAATTTGGAATAATAATATTTTCAAGAGCATTTGCCCGCTTTTGTGTTTTCTTTATCGCGTTTGCCAGACGATATATCGTAGTCTCGACCTCGGCAAGCGTGCGGGTGAGAAGCTTTACTTTGTGAAACTTTATAAACGCATTATCG
>CALXAZ010000165.1 GCA_944386395.1 uncultured Clostridia bacterium | reverse complement strand
CTCATGCTCCAGCAGCGCCCCTGCCAGCATGTCGAGAAGTGCCATATTTTCTTCGAGGATCTGCCTTGCCTGCTGATGGCAGCTCTTAATTATCGCAAGCACCTCTGTATCCACCCTGGCTGCCGCCTCCTGGGAGCACTGCATTGACATGTCCTCTCCGAGGTATGGATTGACCACTGTGGCAAGCCCCATCATATCAAAATGATCGCTCATACCATACCGCGTAACCATATTCCGGGCAAGCTGTGTGGCCTTTTCTATGTCGTTTGAAGCGCCTGATGAAACATAGCCAAACTTGACTTCCTCTGCCGAACGCCCTCCAAGCAGCACCTTTATCTGGTCGAGAGCCTCATCCTTCAGCAGCAGATAGCGCTCCTCCTGGGGCGACTGCATCGTAAAGCCGAGCGCACCCATGGTACGCGGAACGATGGTTATCTTCTGCACAGGCTGCGGGTTGCCATTTTTTATTGAAACAAGCGCATGACCTATTTCGTGGTATGCAACTATCCTCTTTTCCTTGTCCGAGAGCACAGAATTTTTCTTCTCCGCGCCTGCAAGCACCAGGTCGACCGCAAATTGCAGATCCTCCTGCATGACGGCATGCCGTCCACAGCGGACCGCGTTTATCGCGGCTTCGTTTATTATGTTGGCAAGCTCTGCGCCTGACACTCCCGATGTCGCGCGCGCTATGTCCATCAGATTAACGTCCTCACCAATCCGAACATGTCTGGCATGAACTCTCAGTATAGCTTCACGTCCAATGAGGTCCGGACGCTCCACGATTATCCTCCTGTCGAACCGACCGGGACGCAGCAGAGCCTGATCTAGCACCTCAGGGCGGTTTGTCGCGGCAAGGATTATAACGCCTTTTGAGGAATCAAATCCGTCCATCTCAGAGAGGAGCTGGTTGAGCGTCTGCTCGCGCTCGTCATTTCCCCCGTATTGACCAGAATTCCTGCTCTTTCCTATCGTGTCTATCTCGTCTATAAAAACTATGCACGGAGCCTTTTCAAGCGCCTGCTTGAAGAGGTCTCGCACACGTGCAGCACCTACACCCACAAACATTTCTACAAAATCCGATCCGGTTATCGAAAAGAATGGCACTCCCGCTTCTCCCGCCACAGCCTTCGCCAGAAGCGTCTTACCTGTACCCGGAGGACCAACAAGCAGCGCACCCTTGGGAAGCTTTGCGCCTATCTCGGAGTATATCTCTGGGTGTTTGAGAAACTGCACAAGCTCCTGCAGGCTTTCCTTCGCTTCGTCCTGACCTGCCACATCGGCAAATGTAACACCTGTCCTGTCCTCGCCATATATCTTGGCAGTGTTTTTTCCAAAAGACATCGCGTTGCCTGCGCCGCCGCCCATTTTTGATGTGAGCATCCTTATCAGGAACAGATACAGTATCACCATTCCTGCCATTGGGATTATCCAGCTCAGCAGCGTGCTGAGAAACGACTGCTTTTCAATTACAAACCCGTATTCCTTTATGCCTTCGGTCTCGAGCCTTGAGGTTATGTTATCATCTGGCATACGGGCTGTCTGATATACCTTTTCTACCTGCTCCTCATCGTTGAGCTTACCAAAGAGTATTTTGTCCTCGTATACCTCTGCCACATCTACTTCTCCGCCGTCCAGCATCGACAAAAACTGCGAATATGGAACCTCTTCTATCGCAGCATTGTTCAGCATCGGCATGACGACAAGGTTTATTATCAGCATCATGCCTATCAGCACAGCAAAGTATATTATTGTTCCACGGTTTTTCCTGTCCATCTATCTTCACTCCTTTGCAGTCCAAAATATTCTGCCATATTACGTACCCGGTCTCTGCCTTATCTTCTCCCGGTCACGCAAAACTACAAAACTGCTTTTGCTGCAAAACATGCGGCAAAGCCGCCTATATTCTGAAACTATACTACCACATCAAACTTTAAAAATCCACAAAACCGCGAATACTTCACAAATTGTTTACTTTTGGCTATCTTTTACAGCACTGCTTTGACATTTTAAGAGCCTCTTCCTCAAAAACCGCACCCAGCTGAAGTAAATCCAGCCGGGTGCCTGTAACATTTGTTAAAGGGTGCATTCGGCGTGTCTATCAGCGTGGCACCCCATATTGACAACACATGGCAGTCCCGCAATATGCGTTGGCAGCGGCATTATATTTACGCTGAGCGCCGTATTTCTGCCTCCCATTCCCATCGGTCCGACGCCCGATGCATTTATCTTATCCAGAATACGCTTTTCCATTTCAAAATAGAACTTATCCGGATTTTCTTCGTCTAGCGGGCGGGACAGCGCACGCTTTGCCGCAACGGCAGCACTGTCCAGGCTTCCGCCCAGCCCTACTCCAACTACAACCGGAGGACACGGGTTGGGACCTGCATCTATCGCTGTAGACGCTATGAAATCCTCGATCTCCTCAACAGTTGCTGTCGGATTAAACATCTTCACCGCGCTCATGTTTTCGCTTCCAAAACCCTTGGGCGAGAGCATGATATGCAGCCTGTCTCCTGGGACTATCCGGATATGTATCACTGCGGGGGTGTTGTCATTCGAATTTTGCCGTCTCAGAGGATCTGAAACTATCGACAGTCTCATAAGACCATCTACATAACCCCTACGGACGCCTTCATTTACAGCTACCTCAAACTCTCCATCAACTATATGTACATCCTGACCAATATCGCAGAAGACAATCGCCATCCCCGTATCCTGACAAATCGGAAGCCTCTCCGCTGCCGCAAGCTCCTTGTTGTCCACAAGATTTTGCAGTATTTCCCGCCCAACAGGGCTTTCCTCCGCCGCAAGCGCCCTCTCGAGCGCAGATCCGACATCCTTTGGAAGATAAAAGTTTGCATCCAGCACAAGCTTTTCCACCGCAGAGGATATCTCTGCCGCTTTAATTTCTCTTACTGCCATAACTTTCGCGCCTCAGCGCTGCCCCTTTCAAATTATTTTACCCGTCTGCCCTCTATGAACACAGCTTTCACAGAGCTGTCTACCTCAAACGGGCATCCGTCAAACACGCAGACATCGCAGAGCTTTCCCTTTTCAATACTGCCAACCTTATCGTCTATATGCACCATTTTTGCCGCATTTATAGTGATAGCTCTCAGCGCATCCTCATCAGGCAGACCATATTTCCTCGCATATGCCGCGGAAAGAGCAAGAAACTTCTGCGGGATGACTGGATGATCGGTGCATATTGCAACTTCCATCCCAGCCTTAGACATTATCCCCGGACCAGCTATCGTGCGGTCCTTTGTCTCGATTTTTGTTCGATTGCCGAGTATCGGTCCCGTTATGGCGCGGACGCCTTCTTCGGCAAGGATATCTGCGATGTTATGACCGGCGCTGCAATGAACTATTACGTAGTCAAGGGAAAATTCCTTCGCAATCCTTATCGCTGTAAAAATGTCATCCTCCCTGTGTGCGTGGAAATGCGCAGGCATCTTTCCCTGCACCACGTCTACCAAGGCTTCCAGCTTCATGTCAAACGGGGTATCAGGGTTTGTTGCTCGCTTTTTAGCATACTCGTTCGCCTTTATCAGGTTCTCGCGTATAACTGCCGCCGTACCCATACGTGTGGATGGCATCGTGCCCTTGCTGCTATATGCCCGCTTTGGATTTTCTCCAAGGGCAAATTTCATGCAGGCCCCATCCTTCACTATCATGTCGTCTACTCTGCGCCCCACCGTGTGTATCGCAGCAAAGATACCTCCTATTGGGTTTGCACTGCCCGGTCCGGTAACAACCGTTGTCACGCCATAGCTCAGCGCTTCGTCAAATCCCCCGTCATTCGGGTTTATCGCATCTATCGCACGGAGGTGCGGGGTTACAGGGTTTGTCGCTTCGTTTGAATCGTTCCCTTCAAAGCCCATTGCCTCCTCCGACATCCCCAGATGGGTATGTGCATCTATAAATCCCGGGGTGAGCACTCCTCCCTCGGCATCGTATACCTCCCCAGCATATACCGGAGGTTCTCCGCTGCCTATTTCTGTAATTATTCCGTTTTCCGAAAGTATCCACCCGTTTTCAATGGGGTCTCCCGCCGCTGTCCTGATAAACGCATTTTTGATAAGCATTTTTGTCCGCCCTTTCATTATATAAATTTTTTAAGCTCCCTGTATAAACTGTATTGCAGCTGTAGCAGCCGTCGCTCCGTCGGCCGCTGCCGTTATTATCTGATATATCGGCTTTTTCCTGAGGTCCCCGGCTACAAAAAGACCTTCAACCTCCGTTTTACAATCCTCTCCCGCGATAACATATCCATTCTGGTCGAGAGACAATATGCCCTTCAGCCACTCTGTCTCCGGTATGACGCCCGCTGCCGCAAACACCCCGTCGACAGGCAGCTCAGAGCTTTCCCCTGTCACCTTGTTTTTTATCTTCAGCCTTTCCACCGCGCCAGAGCCTTCTATCGCCTCTACCACGGTATTTAGGACCTTCTCCACATTCTCCCTGGCGTCAAGCTGCTCAACAAGCCTCTTCTCTGCCCTGAAACCCTCGCGCCTGTGGATAAGATAGACCTTTCTACATATTCCAGAGAGATACACAGCATCCTCAAAAGCAGTGTTTCCACCGCCTACAACTGCCACTGTCTTGTCCTTGAAAAAACCGCCGTCGCATGTAGCGCAGTAGCTCACGCCCATTCCGGCAAGCTCTTCCTCACCCGGAACCTCCAGCTTCCTGCGCACACCGCCTGTGGCAGCGATTATCGCTTTTGCCTCATAATTTTTCCTACCGGCGTCCACATTCCATATGCCATTTTCATTGTGCAACGCTTTCACGCTTCCCGAGCGGAACTCTGCACCAAGCACGACCGCATGAGCGCGCATCTTCTCTGCAAGCTCTGCCCCGGTAATCTTTTCAAACCCCGGGTAATTTTCTATCTCATAGCTCAGAGCCATCTGCCCTCCAGCAGCAAGCTTTTCCAATATAAGCGTTTTCAGCCCTGCCCTCACAGCATATATACCCGCCGTCAGCCCCGCCGGACCTCCTCCAATTATAATAAGGTCGTACATGTCAAAACCTCCTAAAAAGTTACATTTTTCGCTATTTACAATCTATTCTTAGTGTGCTATTATCTAATCACAGCTTATCCAATATGTTCTGCAAATGCCTTTTACCGGCGAAATACCGGCAAAAAGCAGGCGTATACAGTTCATATCTTTATCCCACAACCCATTTCCTCGCATCCCCTTCTGGGATGCAGCGCCCCTTGCGGGCGCTCTTTTTTTGTCCACTTTCGTTGCGGGTCTCTACCTATTATTATACGGCTACAACAGAAAAATACAATAATAAAAACGCGCAGACCAAAGTCTGCGCGCAGATCTCCGCTATCTTGCACGTCTCCTGTTTCTCTTTTCACTATATAGCTTGGAGCTTGCCATGTTGCTCTTCGACTCCTGCATAAACCTTGTCAGCCTCTCTTCGAAATTTTCCTCCGCAGTAAGAGGTGCGCGTGGCTGAGGTGGCGGAGATGAAAACTTTCTGTCCTGACTCTTTCCCTCACCGCTCTGGCGGTTATCGCGCGGCTGCCTCTGCGTCCTATCCTGTTCCGGAGGCGGCAGAGCCTTTTTTATCGACAGGTTTATCCTGCCAGACTCGTCTATGGCTATCACCTTCACCTTGACATCCTGACCGGTTTTCAGATGCTCATTTATGTCATTTACATACGAATGGGCAATCTCTGAAATATGTACAAGACCTGTTTTCCCCTCAGGAAGTGACACAAAAGCCCCGAATTTGGTTATTCCAGTAACTTTACCTTCCAAAATGCTCCCTACTGCAAGCTCCATAAATTATAAAAAATCCTCCCAAAAAACTTTACAAAACCCCACAGAGTCCGGCCTGCCGCAGAACTCTCACCTTCTGCGGCTCAATCAGAAACATCCACAAAAACTTCTTCACCAGGTTCTACCATGCCCAGCTCGGAACGGGCGGCGTCTTTTATTGCGTCCTCGTTCATCCCGCTCTGGATCTTTTCCTCGAGCAGTGCGTTCTCTGCCTGTTGCCGGTTTATTTCCTGCTCCAGGGCTGCTATGTCCTCCTGCGCTCGACCTATCTCTATTTGCAGCTTCAGGATATTTATCACCGCATACACTGCTAGAGCTATCACTGCCAGCCTCAGCACGAACCTCGCTTTCTTTGTTTTCACCGTGGTATCTCCTTTTGTCTCCATTCCCTTTTAGTATTTTCCTTATAATACACCTTTTTTGTGATTTTGGAAAGCATTTTTTTCTTTTTTCTCTTTTTTCAGCATAAATAACAGCAATATGCCGCCCAGCAGCAATAAAAGGGCTAAATATTACCAGCAGGACGCGCAATATCGCATCTATAACAGCAAAACCAACCCTCAAAACTATCCTGCTGAGGGTCAAAAAGTACATTATACCCCCAAGTATCCCGCCCATAAATGCAAAGATCCTTGCCTCACCGCCGAGCACCACCATCGTAAATCCAATAACAGCCAGCGCTGCCACAACCAAAAATAGACCTTCCATCAGATTGGTAACAGCCTTTAGCCTCATCCTTCCCCGCACAAGCCGGCATACGTCATATAGAAACCCAAGACCGCCCCCCACCGCAGCAGCAAGCAGGAATTCTGTCGTCTGGCGCGCCACAGTAAACTCCATACCTATTTAAACAGCCTCTGCCAGAGCCCTACCTTGCGCTCCTCGCTCTCATACCCGAGCGAATCCACATATCCATCTACTGTTAACTCCCCCAGATCAAGGCTCAGCTTTTCTATATGCAGCCCATTGCCGCGTATTATCAGTGTTCCCGCTGATGTATACGCAACTATGCTCTCCTCATCAAAGCTCTCCACATCCTCAACTCCTGATATGCTCAGCCTCTCTCTTCCCTCAAGTATAACATTGTGGGGCATATCTGTCTTTTTAATGTCATATGGCATAAACTTTATCTCCTTTCAAAAATATCCTCACTGACAGGCACAGGGACTTGCCTGTTAATCTATATTCTAAAAGAGATAAGTTTATTCCGTATTACCCTATCTTCATTTTATCTCCATATACATTGCCGGGGCATCTGCCTTTGCAACATGCTCTGCCACAGCTATCACTTCAACCTTTGTAACGCGCTGCCCAAACTGTATTTCTATCCTGTCACCTTCTTTTACATCGTAGGAAGCACGCGCAACCTTTCCATTAACTAGCACCCTTCCCGCGTCACACGCCTCATTTGCTACCGTTCGCCGCTTTATCAGCCGCGAAACCTTCAAATATTTATCAAGTCTCATTTTTTCTCCTCATAATAAAACAGCTTTTTATTATCTTCCCTGATATCGTCCAGCTACAACATGCGCCGGGATATTTTCCCGGCGCAAACTCGTTATGTTTGGTTCTACATTACTTTGCAACTGTATCCTTCAGGGCCTTTCCTGCCTTGAATACAGGGGTCCTCGAAGCAGCAATAGTAATGGCTTCCTTTGTCCTCGGATTACGTCCAGTGCGCTCCGGGCGCTCCTTAACCTCAAACGTTCCAAAGCCTATCATCTGCACCTTATTACCGTCTGCAAGCGCCTCGCCAATAACCTCAACAAACGAATTTACCGCCTTTTCTGCATCCTTTTTAGAAAGCTCTGCCTTTTCTGCAACTGCATTTATAAGTTCCGTCTTGTTCATTATTTTCCTCCTTTAGTATGGGAAATTTCCCTGTTGATTTTAAAACCCATTCTGTTTTGCCTTCGCCCACAGCCTATCCAGCTCGAATGCAGGCATATCC
>CALXAZ010000164.1 GCA_944386395.1 uncultured Clostridia bacterium | reverse complement strand
AGGGAAACGTCGTGACTCTTTACATCTGCGAGAGTGCTCCCCTGCTTTGTATTCACCGCCCACTCTTTTGCCCCGTGACTCTCCCACACTTCTACATTTTCCTTACCTATCCTGATCTCAGGAGCTGAGGTTATCTCATCCTGCTCACCCTCGTAGCTTATAGGACTCGCACCCCTCGATGACAGGAAATCCAGCTTGTCCCTGTTTTCTGGGTTTATTTGCAGGAGATTACTACACTTTTCTGTGATAATATCGCACTTTGCTGTCAGTTTTGCCGCTATGTGGGTGTTCCTTGACGAATTTCCCACCCTTATATAATATTCGCCCTTTTCTATCACATAACATGCGCTCTCCTCATCGTAGCTTGCAAGCTCACGCACGGGGATACGTATCTCTACAGAGGTATTCCCGTTCTTAGCGATAGGCTCTGTCTTCTTAAACCCTATAAGCTTCTGATAAGGCTGCTCCAACCTGCCCTGCGGAGCGCTGGCATACACCTGAACAACTTCCCTGCCCTCATACTTTCCGCAGTGGTTTTCAACACAGGCTGACACAATAATTTCGCTTTTTTCCACCTTCACCGATACATCGGTTATCCTCAGCCTTGCATATGACTTTCCAAACCCAAACGGATACTGTACCCCCTTGCCGAAGGTATCGAAATACCTGTATCCGACATATATACCCTCACGGTATAAGGTAACAGGGCTCTTTTGGAACCCATGGCTCCCGTTTTTCTCTGCATCCAGACCATAATCGGCATATGTCAGGATGCTATTTGGCAAGGGCTCGTCCTTGTCAAAGCTAAAGTCGGCAGCCGAGGGAAAGTCATCATAGCTCCATGCGATAGTCGAGGCAAGCTTGCCAGAGGGGGTGAGCTTGCCGGTAATGATATCCGCAAGCGCCGCCGCGCCCTGCTCCCCGGGGGTGGCAATATACAGAAGTGAACGTATCGATCTGTACTTTTCTACCCAGGCAATATCTATTGCCCCCACGCTGTTAATTATTACGCTCACGCTGTCAAAGCTTCCGGCAACCTGCTCGATAAGCCTTTTTTCCGACTCGATAAGATAATAGTCCCCGTTTACCCGCCTGTCACACTCCTCGCCTCCGGCGCTTCTCGATATTACAATTATCGCAACCCCGGTCTCCTTCCTTGCCTCTTCCACAAGCCCCACCGGTATCTCAGGCTCCTCAGCCGGCGCCTGGTACTTTCCAAAAAATTCATACATCGCACCCGACGCAACAAGATCCTTAAATTTTTCCCGCATTTCGAGCCTCTGCCTTTTAAGCTTTTCCGGGTCGTATTCTGCACGATAGATCTGCTCGATTGCATCCACGGTCTTGATACCAGCACGCTTCAGCTCGTCGATGATCTTTGCCGCGCTCTCAGAGCTGGTTGCCCCAGAGCCAGATCCGCCTATCAGCGTGTCTATCTGCCCCTTTCCAAAAACAGCCGCCTTATCTCCCTCAGCCAGAGGCAGCATACCATCATTTTTCAGCAGGACTATGCTTCCTCCCGCTATCTCCCGGGCAAGCTTCCTGCGCGATTCCAAAGTTGTATATCTGTTCATCACAATACCCTTCTTCCAATTAAATCATATCCGGGCTTCCGATAGTTTCCACATCTCAGATTATACCGGCACGCCCTACAGAATTCAACAGTCAGTATATCCATATTGTCCGGCAATCGCGTATGGATATGTATATATAATCCGGGTTTTGCAGGATGACGGTAATATGCCGGATATGAGGACATTGTTTGTTCAGGAAAGACACTTGACAAGACCTCCTAATGGAGGTTATACTGAAAATGTAATTGAAAAACGTTCTGTGTAACTGACGGAAATTCGTGGGAGACCACGGTGGAGCATAGAACTGTAAGGCCGACCGTCTGGGCAACCCGAAAACAGGGTTGCCTTTTTGTTTTCAAAGGGGCAACCACAGGATCTAAGGAGGACATCATGGATCATATTCAGTGGAACGGATTTAAACCGGGCATCTGGCAGGAACAGATAGACGTCCGCGACTTTATTCTTACCAACGTTACCCCTTATTCCGGTGACGAGAGCTTCCTTGCCGGTCCCACAGAGAGAACGAGCCGGCTCATGGAAAAGCTGAACGCTCTGCTTGACGCCGAGCGTGCCGCGGGAGGGGTACTTGGCATCGACACCGAGCACGTCTCCTCCCTCACTACCTACCAGCCCGGCTATCTCGACCGGGAAAACGAGATAATCGTCGGGCTCCAAACATCAAGCCCTCTTGTCCGCGGGGTGAACCCATTCGGAGGTATCCGCATGGCAAGAAACGCCTGCGAGGCATATGGCTATAAGCTCTCTGACAAGATTGAGGACGAATTTCAGTACCGCACTACCCATAACGACGGGGTTTATCGCGTATACAGCGACGAAATGCGTAAGGCAAGGAAGAGCGCTGTTATTACCGGGCTTCCCGACGCATATGGACGCGGAAGGATAATCGGCGACTACCGCCGCGCCGCTCTCTATGGTATTGACCGCCTAATCTCTGAAAAGCAGAAAGACAAGGCAAAAATCGCGGCTGAAGATCTCGATGCGGAGAAGATCCGGCTGCTCGAGGAGCTTTACCAGCAGATAAACTTCCTCGGCAAGCTCAAGGAAATGGCAGCCATGTATGGCTACGACATAAGCCTCCCTGCATCCAACGCACGTGAGGCTGCACAGTGGACATATTTTGCCTACCTCGGCTCGATCAAGGAACAGAACGGGGCTGCCATGTCGCTTGGCCGCGTAAGCACCTTCCTCGACATATACATCGAGCGCGACATGAAAAACGGCATCCTGGACGAAAGCGGTGCGCAGGAGATAATCGACGATTTTGTTATGAAGCTCCGCATGGCGCGCCATCTCCGCACACCTGAATACAATGAGCTCTTTGGCGGCGACCCGATGTGGATAACCGAAAGCCTCGGCGGGATGGCAGAAGATGGACGTACGCTGGTAAGCAAAAGCTCGTTCCGCTTCCTGCACACCCTCTATAACCTCGGTCCCGCGCCCGAGCCAAACCTCACGGTGCTCTGGTCGGCAGACCTTCCGGAGAGCTTCAAGCGCTACTGCGCAAAAGTTTCCTCCGACACAGACTCCATACAGTATGAAAATGACGACCTCATGCGCAAAATCTACGGCGACGACTATGCCATCGCCTGCTGCGTCTCTGCCATGAAAATCGGCAAACAGATGCAATTTTTCGGCGCGCGGTGCAACCTGCCAAAGCTCCTTCTGCTTGCCCTTAACGGCGGATATGACGTGACAAGCGGTATTGCTATCGGACCACAGCACGAGGTGATGGACGCCGAGACGCTCGACTATGACGCTGTATGCGCCCGTCTCAACGAGTATCGGAGCTGGCTGTGCCGCCTCTACGTAAACACAATGAACGCAATCCACTATATGCACGACAAATATGCCTATGAAAAGACCCAGATGGCTCTGCACGACACAAATGTGGAGCGTTTTATGGCGTTTGGCGTTGCCGGACTTTCGGTGTTTGTCGACTCGCTTTCTGCTATTAAATATGCCACGGTACGCCCGATACGCGATGAAAATGGATATATTACAGAGTTTGACACGGTAGGCAGCTTTCCAATGTTTGGAAACGACGATGACCGTGTAGACGATATTGCAAGGCAGAACCTCCGTCTCATGATAGAGGAGCTCCGCAAGACCCCGGCATATCGCGGGGCAATACACACCCTTTCCGTTCTTACCATAACCTCCAACGTTGTTTATGGCAAAAAGACGGGCTCTACCCCGGACGGGAGAAAGAAAGGCGAGCCATTCGCCCCCGGCGCAAACCCAATGCACGGCCGCGAGAAAAACGGCGCTCTCGCCTCGCTCAACTCGGTGGCAAAGCTTCCATATGAGTGCTGCCGCGATGGGATATCAAACACCTTCTCCATAGTGCCCGACACCCTCGGCAAAAGCAGCGATGAAAGGATCACCAACCTTGTGTCGATCCTCTCAGGATATTTTGCTCAGAACGCACACCACATAAATGTCAATGTACTCAACAGGGAAATGCTGCTTGCGGCATATGAAAATCCCGACCTATATCCAAACCTCACCATCAGGGTATCAGGCTACGCGGTCAACTTTCACAAGCTCTCCCGCGAGCAGCAGCGGGAAGTGCTTATGCGTACCTTCCACGAGGCTCTGTGACAGGTCGGATACACTCGTTCCAGTCGCTTGGAACACTGGACGGTCCCGGGGTACGATTTGTTGTTTTCATGCAGGGCTGCCCGCTGCGCTGTCTCTGCTGCCACAATCCCGACACATGGGACGCCTCCGGGGGGGAGGAGTTTACAGCGGAGGAGATCTTTCAGAAAATGCTCCGCTTTCGCCCATATTTTTCTTCAATCGGAGGCATCACAGTATCCGGCGGGGAGCCCCTGCTTCAATCGGATTTTGTGTACGAGCTTTTCTCAATGTGCCAGGAATGCGGGATCAGCACCTGTCTCGACACTAGCGGCTGCTTTCCCGAGCGCGGGAAGCTCCTCGACGTGTGCGACACCGTCCTGCTCGACATCAAGATGACCACTCCCGAGGAATACCTCTCCTTTTCCGGCTGCGATATGTCTAAGCCGCTCAGGTTCCTTGACATGCTTGAAGAGCACGGCGTCGATACGTGGATACGCCAGGTGATAATCCCTGGGCTGAACGACAACAGAGGTAATATAGAAAGGTTGAACAATCTGATATCAGGTAAGAGCTGTATCAAAAAGGTAGAGCTTCTCCCTTTCAGGAAGCTCTGTACAGAAAAATACAGGGAGCTTGGGATAGATTTTCCGCTTGCTGACACACCGGAAGCTACAGCAGGCACTATCAAGACACTCAGCTCCATGCTCAGATACTAAAAAGCAAAGCGGCATTAAGATTTGCCGCTTTGCTTTTTTATTTAAAAGAACAGCGCCGTAATGAGCCACGCCGCTCCCACTACCAGACCGCCCAATAGCGAAAAAAGCGGAGCCGGTATCCTCTGTATCAGCCTTTTTCCGTTTCCTCCCGCGTCGTAGCTTCCCGCTACCCTGCACGCCTCTCGCACTATGTCCTCGGCAGTAAATCCGCTTCCGGAAAAAGCATCTCCCTTTACAATGAATATTGCCTCTTCAAACATTCCAGCTTCAGGTGGTCTGACTATGACCACCTTTTTTGATATTCCCTTTACCAAAGCTTCGCCCCCTTTGCCCGGTTATATTTCCCGGTTTTGGGAACTTTTATTCAGATATCCTTATAACTGCCGCGGTCATGTCATCTGCGCCTCCGCTTCTCCGGTCCGCTGCCGTCACAATCTTTTCCGCAAATGATTTTATCTCTTCTCCATCATATTCCGATATCATTTCAACAAGCCAGCTATCGTCCGACCCATCGCACACCCCATCTGTCACTGCAATAAGCATCATACCATCCTTTAACCTAAAGCTACTGCTATCAGGCTGCACCTCCCCTTTTCCAAGCCCAAGAGGAAGGGTTTTCCCGATAAGCCTCTCTACCTTTTTCCCCTGCTTTATATATGTCGGCGCCGCGCCGCACTTAAAGCTGTCCGCTTTTCCTCTGAAAAGGTCTATCCTTATTACATCCACAGTTGCAAAGCCACATTCATCCTCGTTTCTCAGCTTGACTGCTGCCGAAACAGCAGGTATGGCGTTTTGCGGGCTTATGCCGGCTCGCAGCATTTTTTCCATCAAGCGAACAACAAAGCCGCTCTCAGACGCTGCTTCCCTTCCGCTACCCATACCATCTGACAGGATAATATATACATCTCCGTCAAGCGTGTTAAAGTATGTCCCGCAATCACCGCTCTGCTCGCTTTCCCTGCGTTTTTTCGCAGCGGTACCAAGCTTGGACACCATCGGCGCGCTCTCCTTGAGCAATATCCGCTCTCCCTGCGCGCAGAGCTGGCGCTCCGATTCGCTGAATTCTGTTCCAAGAGCCTCTCCAAGCTCTGCTGCAAGTGAATCGGCGCTTTCCAGCTCCTCCGCCTCTATCTCCACATTGAGCTGATTTTTGCTGTTTCGCCATGCCACCGCCCTCCCAGGCAGATTTTTTACCTTCATTATTCTTGCAAGCTTTCTTTCAGCATATATATCCTCAGTCAGCCCCTCCGAAAGCTCCTCCGAAAAGCTCTTTAGCATTTCCTCTATCCCGGTATATTGACTGCAAATCTGCTCTCTGTTGCTTTTCAGCCTGCTCCTGTACCCCTCTAGGTGCCTGAATATCCTCACCTCGTCGTTTACTGCACCGACAAACGCCTCAAGCTTTAGGCATCTGGAGATAAAATATGCCGGCATATCACCGGTAGACAGTTTCCCCTTTGCCTTTATTGCTCTGGCAGCATCGTTCATAACGTTATACGTGTTTACTCCATCTCTGTCCCAGCAAAGCCCTCTGAACGCACACTTCCTACACACCTTGTTTGCTGCCCTCTCAAAAACCACAGATATGTCCTCTGTATTTCTTACTGGTCTCTGCCCGGCAGCCCTCACCGAGATAGACAGCTCTCTAAACGCACCCGCAAGACCGTCTATCCTCTCCCTGACATATCTTCCAAGCCTGTCTCCCGGCGATGCAACAACCTCCGGGAAAATATCAAGCTCATACATCCACCTCTTAGGCAGTATCGCAAATATTACCGAAGCGGCAAAGGTTTCGTACAGGGCAGAGGTGTTCAGGTTGTCCCCGCTTCCAAGCAGCACCGCCGCCGCATTTGTCAACACAAAGGCTATCGCAAGTGGCAGCCGTCCCTTTGCTCCGCAAACGCCCGCCGTAAGCCCGGATATTCCATAGCACATCGCATAAAATCCGCCCGCACCATCCGATGATATCCCAACAGCTATTCCCGCTGCCACTCCTGACATACATCCGCCGCTCATCCCTCCCCTGTAAGCGGATACCATAACCAGCAGCACCGCGAGAAACCTTCCAAGTGACATTCCTGCAATTATGCTTAACCTTGACATCGACATCAGCAGTGTCCCGATAATGCAGAGCAGGGCTACTTCCCGGCGTGCATTTTCTTCGCGGTCCACTCCTCGCGTACCGGCAAAATATCCGTTATAGAAATATGCCGATGCAAACACAAGCACTATCTCTGTAAAGAAAAGAAGCGTATCTCTAAATGCAAATCCTCCCGCTGCCACAAACACAAAGCCTACGCAAAACGCAGACACAGATGCAACCACCGGCGCGAAAAACCGTCTTTGCAGCATCGATGTCTCCCGAAACACAAAGTTTGCAGCAACTATCA
The DNA here is from genome assembly GCA_944386395.1 of uncultured Clostridia bacterium. Taxonomy (GTDB): domain Bacteria; phylum Bacillota; class Clostridia; order Oscillospirales; family JAAYOS01; genus CALXAZ01. The sequence continues at coordinate 26,703 of CALXAZ010000164.1, read as the reverse complement.
GTATGCTTCCCGATATGTATTTCAGGCTGTCTGCAAGCCTCCACAGGTTTGCATATCCCAATATCGCCCCTATCGCTCCGGCAAGCCCCTGCACCGTCCCACCTGCCACAGCGGCAAACCCAAACCCAAATGGAGAATACTCGTCAAATATAACTGCCTGTGAAATTATAAAGCCCATTATCCCTCTAAATAAACACTCTGCAAACAGTTTTAGCCCCGGCCGCGCGTATATCTCAGTGATTATCCGGAGTATCATCGGCTCCGCGCTCTCTTTTACTCTTCCAGCCCCTGTTTTCTGCTTCATTTTACGTCCCCTCCGCCAGCTTTTGCTTATTCTCCGATAGAGATACCCTTTGATTATAGAGCAGCGGGAGAGCAAAAAAGGTCGGGAAATATGCAGGAAATCATGTTTTCAAAATTCTATCATATAATTTTAGTTGCAAAGCATGGCGGCAGGTATTAAAATATAGCTATATCGTTTCAGGGAGGGCTGAACATGCCGACAGAATTAGAGATGAAGCTTGCCATACCAAATACCCAGACGGCGGAGCGGATATTTGAAGACCCCATGGTTTCGGAAAATATCTCCGGGGATATCAAGACAACGCCGATGTCCTCGGTATATTATGACACCCCGGGAAATGCGCTGTCCACACTGCGCTGGTCGCTAAGGATAAGGTATGAAAACGGCAACCCGATAGTAAGCCTGAAAACCCCTTCTGTCGATGTCACAGGGTATATGTTTTCAAGAAACGAATGGCAGGTATGCTGTGCCGACATAGATAAGGCGCTGCCAATGCTCGTGGACAGGGGCGCGCCGGGGCAGATACTCGAGATAATCGGTCAGGCTCCGCTGGTGGAGCGGTGTCACATCGAATTTGTCCGTAAAAGCGCGATACTCAGGATGCATGACGGGGTAGTGGTAGACATGGCAATCGACAATGGCACAATAAATGCCGATGACAAGTCACAGCCTATCCTCCAGCTCGAGCTTGAGCTGCTATTCGGCTCACCGGAGGCGCTTGCGCCGCTGTCGACGCTTTTTACGCAGAAATATAAGCTCGAACGCGAGGTGCTGAGCAAATACGAAAAGGCCCTGCGCCTTATTCGCAGCAGGAACCAATAGTCAAAACAAACCCCCGCATACGTGTGTATGCGGGGTTTTTATATCCACAGCTTATTTGGTTTTGCCTGCGGGAAATGTCCAAATCAGACCTCTTCTCCCCAGTATTCGCAATAGGTCCTCGTCTCGGTGTAACTGTCTGAATACCCGTATCCGCAATCGCTGCATATCCATCCTTCGATCACCGAGCGCATCTGTTCTATGTCATCCATCCTCGGGTTGCCGTGTACGCAGCTACTGCTCGCATAATCTATCCATTTACCATAGACAAACTGCTGACGCATAGTCCCGCCGCAATTATCACAATAACCACGCTGCCGGAAACCACCGGCTCGGGCACATCCTCGTACCCGCTCGCGAGCACATATCCGGACGCCAGCGCCGACGCAACCATTATTACAGCAAAAATCATTGCGAATATTTTCTTTTTTATTTCCTTCTCCTTTCTTTACGTCACTTTTAGCTACAGTCCTCTGCCCCCTCATGCACCATCGGTATCACCCTTTCTTTTATGCCGCAAATTTTATATCCTTACACGTATAATTTTGATATATATTTAAAATTATTTCAATATATTCTATAAAATTTTTACAAAAATTACGCGATAATTTATCCGATTTAAACACAAAACCTGCCTGACAAATCTGCTTTTTCCCGGCAGCTTTTATTGCTCCCTGCCCTTACACAAATCATTGTTGATTAAATCCCGTCGCTGTGGTATACTATATGAGTGTGCTCAGGTACTTAAAAGGTATCGAGATACCTTTGCAAATAACGTCATACGGCAAAACCGCACTAGTCGGGGAATTAGCGGCTCCCTCTTCCCGAAATCCGCTATAGCGGGGATGAATCCCCGGCCCCGGGCGCTGCGCTCTGCCGTCTGCCCTTCGCAAACGGTGCTGAGGACCCGGTCCCGCGCAATCTGGAACCGTGAACCATGTCAGGCGGGGAACCGAGCAGCATTAAGCGGAGCTCCGGGTGTGCCGCGGGGAAACCGTGTCCGAGCCGGATGCCAAGGTTACGGGCAGAAGCAGCGCTCAAAGCCGGGTGTGCGGTTTTGCGGTATGACGTGCAAACCTTTCAGGGTCCTTTTTGCCCCAGCGGCATAGGGGCTCTGTATTTGTAATGGAGGGATATGTGTGTATCAGGCCCTTTACCGGAAATGGAGACCAATGGTATTTGCCGATGTCGTAGGACAGAGGCATGTCACCGACACGCTTAAAAATCAGATAGCCTCCGGCAGGCTGAGCCACGCCTATCTCTTTACAGGTACCCGCGGCACCGGCAAAACCACCTGTGCCAAGCTCCTTGCCAAGGCTGCCAACTGCCAGTCGCCCAACGGCGGCGAGCCGTGCAACAGGTGCCCGTCCTGCATCGGGATAAACGAAGGCTCTATCACCGATGTCATAGAGATCGACGCCGCTTCCAACTCAGGCGTCGACAATATCCGCGCCATCCGCGAACAAACCATATACTCGCCCGCAGAGACCCGTCTCAGGGTATACATTATTGACGAGTGCCATATGCTCTCCGGCGGCGCTTTTAACGCCCTTTTAAAAACTCTTGAGGAGCCACCTCCCCATGTGCTTTTTATACTCGCCACAACAGAGCTGCACAAAGTCCCCGCAACCATACTTTCCCGCTGTCAGCGCTTTACCTTTAAGCGGATACAGCCAGGCGATATTGCAACGCGCTTGCATGAAATAGCTTCAGCCGAAAATATCCCCCTTGCCGAGGACGCCGCAAAACTTATCGCAAGGCTGTCAGACGGAGCGCTGCGCGACGCAATATCCATACTTGACCAGTGTGCCGCCGCGTCAGACTCGGCTATCGGCACCGACGAGGTGCTTGCGACACTTGGTCTTGCCGGGGAAAACGACACCATGAGGCTCGCTTCAGCAGTCGCTGAACATGATACAAGGCGTGCGCTCGAACTTTTGGGTGATGTATATTACGGCGGAAAGGAGCTCTCCTCCTTTCTCAGCGAGCTGTCCACGCTGTTTCGTGACATACTGATATACAAAACCACCGGCGACAGCTCCCTCATCACCGGGGGATACAGCCCCTCCTCTTTTGATGAAATCACGCTCACGCCTGACAGGCTGATATATATGCTTTCCGTGGTACAGGACACCCTTACCCGCCTCCAGCGCAGCCAGAACCGCAGGACAGATTGTGAGCTCTGCATAATAAAGCTGTGCTCCTCTCCCACTCAGGCGGTCTCTCAGGAACAGGACCCTGTTTCCCATATCCGGGCTACAGCAAAGCCCTCTGTCCCCCGCAGCACAGAGGCAGCTCCCCCCGCAGACGAAGATGATCTTCCCCCGTGGGACACGGCAGCCCCTGTGCCCAAAGGCGCCCCCCAGAGGTCTGCCGGCAAAAATTCCTCTCAGCTTAAGGCTACCCCTCCTTTAGACAACGCCAGCACTTCTTCCGCTTTAAACGCGACAGACAACAGCCAGGTCCCCGCAGGCTGGTGGTCGCAGGTATTGCAGGAGGTGCGTTCCCACATATCCTTTTCGTATTATCCGCATCTTGTTTCAATGCGTACTCCCCCTGTGGAGGGCAACAGGCTTGTCCTGCTTGCCGACAGCGACTTTGTAAAAAAGCTTCTCGGTCGCAGGGATGTGCTGGACGCGGTATCTTCCGCTGCCAGCAAGGTGCTCGGTCACGAGGTCACGGCAGAAATAACCCTCGTCTCGGAATACCGGGCAAAGGAACCGCACGGTCAAGAAGCCGCGAAAAACGATACAAAGACAGACGACGGGCTCGAGCGGCTGATAGAACTCAGCAAAAAGTTTGACAACATAATCATAGAATAATTTCAGGAGGACAGACATGGCAAGGAAATTTCCCAACATGCCCAAGGGCGGTGGAATGCCCGGCGGAATGAACATGAACGCCATCAAAAAGATGCAGGAAGAAATGATAAAGATGCAGGAGGAGCTTCAGGAGCGCGAATTCAGCGCAACTTCGGGCGGCGGGATGGTAACCGCTGTTGTAAACGGGAAGCATGAGCTCCGCTCAGTTACGATAGACCCTGAAGCTGTCGACCCAGACGATGTGGAGATGCTTCAGGACATGATAGTTGCTGCTGTAAACGCAGCAAACGCCGAAGCGGACGCAACAGCCGAAAAAGAAATGTCCAGATTCACAGGCGGTCTGAACATTCCCGGTCTTTTTTAAACTGTATTTTCAGGAGGCAGCAGGATGCAGTATTTTCCCGCACCGGTTGAAAATTTGATAGACCATTTCGCGCGGTTACCTGGAATTGGGAGGAAAACGGCGCAGCGGCTTGCGTTTCACATCCTCTCCCTGCCGGACGACGAGGCGGCAGCCTTTGCTTCTGCCCTTTTGCAGGCAAAGAGCGAAATAAAATTCTGCAAATGCTGCCAAAACCTCACTACAGAAGAAATTTGCCCGATATGTGCCTCAAATACGCGGGACAGCTCGGTCATATGCGTAGTGTCCGACCCAAAGGACGTAGCGGCAATAGAGCGCACCGCAGAATTTAAGGGGAAATACCATGTTCTGCACGGCGTGATATCCCCGATGAGCCATGTAAGTCCCGACGATATCCGGATAAAGGAGCTGCTTGCCCGTGTAAATTCCGGTGAGGTCAAGGAGGTCATCATGGCGACAAATCCTGACACCGAAGGGGAGGCCACCGCTATGTACATATCCCGCCTGCTCCGTCCGTTTGGAGTCCGGGTGACGCGGCTTGCATATGGTATCCCGATTGGGAGCCATCTGGAATTTACCGACGAGATCACCCTCAGCCGCGCGCTTGAGGGCAGAAGGGATATATAACTGAAACTGAAAGAGCGGACTTGAAAGTCCGCTCTTTTTTATTTTGTCGATCTTTTTCTGACTATAGCCACACACGCTATAATAACAAATATTACAACGGCAGACAAACCGATGATAAGCATATTCGGTGTATCCGGTGCAGCCGGAGAGCCTGTCCCTTCAGGTGCAGACCCATCATCTGTTGCTTCCTGCTGAGTAACAGGATCGTCCGTCTCCTCCTGTTCAGCCCCGTTGTCTGATGTGTCCCCCGGAGCGTCAGATTCACTTTCACCATTTACAAAGCCGTCGAATGTCACAGTTTTCATCCCTATGCCGCCGCTTCCCTCTGCGTTCATTGATCCATACACATCTTCATACTGCTCTTTATAATATTCAATCAAATCAGCCGAATCGTATCCGGAGCTGTCAGCCCCCTCTGTTGATAAAAAGCCGATCTCCCGGCTGTCCGAATCTGTTATGAACAGATATTCTGTGGCATTGTCGATAAGGATAAAATCATTATCGGTGAAATTGCTCTGGAAATCGAGCAGGGACTCCGCCAGCGGGGCGTACACCTCACCTCCGCCGTAGAAGCCCGGCACTCCGTCACTGACGGCAAATTGAAAATCAAGCCACATGGATTCGCCGTCACTGTTTTCACAGTATACAAAATATTTAGCATACAGCTCGCTTTCGAGCACATCCTCAAATCCGGTCATATCCTCTGTCTCAAAAAGCTTATCCATATCTATCCTGCCCTGCTTATACGGACCGTAAATTTCATATGTATGCTCTGTGTTCATAACTTCAAAGGCGCCGCTCTCTGCATACGCCGTCATCAGCATGTCTATTTCCGCGTAAATTCCCTGCTCGTCATAGCTGAAATATGAGCTGTCCGCTGTCGGCAGCTCATCAGCGCTGAAACCTGCAGACGTATAAAGCATACCGCTTATCACAATCACGTTTATCAGAAAAGCAGTTATTTTTTTCATTTGTTGTACCCCGTTCTTTCCCTTACCCCTATAGTCTGAAAACAGATTTTTAAAATATTGTTTTTATATTTTATACCTCTAACAGCCATGTCCCATACTGCATATTGCATGTTGCTGTCCTGCTGCATTGGTATCACCTCTGGCAAATTTGTTATCTATATGTTAAAATTTTACTGCATCCATTGTAACATGTCAATCTTTTTGTTAAATATTTTTGTTCATATTTGTATATTTAATGCTTATCAACACTTCTTTAATCAGCAAAATGCACAGCGGAATACCGCTGTGCATTTCGTTTTGCCATATACCTGCTTACAATATGATGCAGATAAGCCCGCCGCTGCCCTCGTTGATTATCCTCTGGAGAGTCTCGCGCAGCTTGTCGCGCGCGTCGTCCGGCATACGCTTGAGCTTACCGTTCAAGCCCTCGCTGACAAGGTCATGCAGCGACTTGCCAAAGATGTTCGACTGCCATATCTGCGCCGGATTCTCCTCAAATTCGCTGAGAAGATAGTGTACAAGGTCCTCCGACTGCTTTTCGCTGCCCACTATCGGGCTTACCTCGGTCTGTATGTCCGCCCGCATCATATGTATCGACGGGGCAGACGCCTTCAGCCTCACGCCATACCTTCCGCCCTGCTTTACTATCTCCGGCTCTTCAAGCGTCAGCTCGTCGGTGGACGGCATCACGATACCGTATCCCGTCTGGCGCACAGAGGCAAGCGCTCCCTCCAGCCTGTCATACTCGCTTTTAACATGTGACAGCCCTTTCAGCAGGCTCATAAGGTCCCCGTCGTCCGCAATGTCAAATCCTGACTGCTCGGCAAGCGTCTTATAAAACAGCGTGCGCTCCAGCTCTACCTCCGCAAGCGCGATACCTGTTCCCATGTCTATCGCCTGCACCCTTGTTTTGCTGATATTCTCGCAGCCTCCCAGAGTGTCCAGCACGCCCTCAAGGTCGCGCACCCGTCTCATTTCTCCTGCACTCTCAAGCATTGCCGAGTACAGGGCTGATTTTATCGGGTGGCTCCCATCCAGCGCCTCCACCCACGCGGGCAGGAATATACCAAGCTCCCTGAGCGGAAATTCATACAGCACCCCTCTTATTATCTGAGTAACGCCGTCCTCTTCCAGCGTGAGGCAATTTGCCGTTATACAGGTTACGTCATATTTTTCCCGTATCTCTGACGCCACCTGCTTTGCATATGCGGAGGATGGATCGGCGGAGTTTACAAGCACAAGAAACGGCTTGCCAAGCTCCTTTAGCTCGGTTATCACCCGCTCCTCCGCATCAAGATAGTCCTCCCTCGGGATCTCCGTCACTGTTCCGTCGGTAGTAACCACGATCCCTATCGTCGAATGTTCCGCTATGACTTTACGAGTGCCGACCTCTGCCGCCTCAGTCATTGGTATTTCGTGGTCAAACCAGGGTGTAGTCACCATTCTCGGCGCGTCGTCCTCAAATTGCCCCACCGCTCCGTCTACCATATACCCTACGCAGTCTATAAGCCTTACCCGGAAGTTTGACCCTCCTTCAAGCGATATATCCACCGCCTCCTCAGGCACAAACTTTGGCTCGGCTGTCATTATCGTCCGCCCCGATCCGCTCTGCGGGAGTTCGTCTCTTGCCCGTTCACGCATATACACGTTGTCTATCCGCGGTATTACAAGCGTCTCCATAAAGCGCTTTATAAAGGTCGACTTTCCCGTGCGGCATGGTCCCACCACGCCTATATAGATATCTCCGTCAGTCCTGCGGGCAATATCCTCATAAATTTTGCGGTCTTCCAATGCTTACATCTCCTCTCTTATCTGCGTTTTGGGATCAGCAGCAGCTTTGTCATATCAGGCTCTCCGGTGATCCCATTTGCCGCGCAGATATCGTCCACAGTAGTATTGTATCTCTTTGCCATCTGCCAGAGCGTCTCGTCTGCCGAGGGGTATCTCAGCACAACAGACGGACGCACTGGCGCATCGTCGCCATATTCCTCCAGCCGTGCCCCTTCAACTGCCGATATTATCTCCCGCTTTGTAAATTCCGCCTCAAAGCATACATCAAATCTTACCTCAACTCCGTTTACACCCGCCGATACCGCTATGTTTTCAGCCGATACCGCTGCCGTACATGCAGTGTCAGCCGCCGACGGGATCACTGCCGACACCTGAAGCTTTTTTGTGGCTGTTCCAAGTGCCCCGCTCTCGTCCATATACAGCGCCCGCACGGTAGCGTTTGCGCTGCATTCCACTCCTTCGTCCGTCCGTGCCGTCCTGACAGCATCGAAATACACCTCAGCGTCGCAGCCTTGCCGCACCTGTACCGGCACCTCTATCATATCCCGTATGGTTTGCCGCTTCGACGTTCGTCCTGCCGATCCGGTGAAGCTGTAAGGGCGGATGTCCACCGCGCTTTTCATCGACGTGCTGTACAGATCACCCACCGTTTCAAGCGAACGGGTTATGTATGCCTCAACCTGTGCCTCGGCAGTAAATGTCAGGTCAAAGCTTCTTCCATCAGAGCTTTCGTCTGGCACAAGGGAGATGTCCTCTGGAAACAGCCTGATAACACACTCAGCCTTATCCTCCAGCCCATCGAGATCCGCAATCTGTGAAAATGGGATCTCCGCAGTGTGCGTCAAAAATTCTCCATCATGGCTCATATACAGAATTTTTAGCACAAATATCCCCTTAAACACTACCTTACGCCCGATCACGCTATAGTCGGACACCGGCATATTGCAGCTATACCTCAATATCCGGGCTGCCGGGGGTCGCGTGGCGGGGAGCTCCAGTCTGTCCTCGATGGTAAATGATCTTCTGCCTGCGGCACAGGGAAGCGTTGCAGAATATTTTTCGGTAAGTATTTGGACGCTGCTGTTATCTTCCGCAAGACCCGAGCAGAGCTCGAAACTCTTTGGCTCTATAATCTTTGCCCACACGCGCACTGACGCCCTTACAATTATCTTTCTCGGATTTATCGTGCGGGTATCTATGCTTTGCAGTTCCGCCCCGCCCATCAGCACACAGCCTTCTCCTCCGTTTATCTCAAAGCTGTGGGAAAACGGTATTTGCAGGCTTATGTGCTCACAGCTTCCGCTTTCTGAGCTGTACATCACGCTTGCACGTATCTGCCCGCTTATGTCCGCCCTCTCCTCCCTCAGTTCCCGCGAGGAGACCAGCACCAGCCCATAGCTGTCTGTTATGCTCAGTATATCCGGGAGGGCGTCCGGCACGATGGTCTCATACACCTCCTCATGCGCCCCCGAAAGCTCCGCCTTGGTATCATAAAAAACATAATTCTCTTTTTTAAGCCCGATCTCCATCCATTACACTCCTTTTTCCGCATTGTCTGCACGTATGGCTCACTAGATTTATATGCGGACGGGCGTAATATATGCAAATAAGGCGCGGATTTTCTCCGCGCCACAGGCAAAAATATGTATCGCTATGTCTCTATCTCGTCCCTGCTTATGCCAAATATTTTCCTCAGCAGACCGCGCAGCATTTTTGGCGAACGCATGACCACTATCTTCATTCTAATACCTTCCTTTCCGGTTTTGTTTTGTAACAGGTCTGTTCAATGCCTGCACGCACAGACCCCCACTACCGTAATTACAGCCACAAGCATCACTATGAGCAGCCACGGCGGCAATATCAGCGAAATCAATATGCCCGACCCCAGCGCTATCAGAGCAACGCCAGCACATCTTCTTCTCACTGCCGTGTCCCCTCCTTGCCTTTTGTTATAGTCTATGCAGCGCTCCCCATTAGTGTTACCCAAATAGTGATTTACGGGTTGCAAAATTTTTTGCTGTGAGATATATTTATTTTATGGTAGTATTGCTTTTTCGGTAAGGAGGAGACTATGCAGATAAAACGGATAGAAGGTTATTCCAACCACACCTTTAAGCGTGATATCCTGCGCCAGCGCGGGGCTTTTATGGTTGAGGGAAGATACCCATGCTCTTTTAAGATAATTTCCCCCAACTCTGCCACCGTGAGCTATCACGACATGTCTGCTCTTCCCGAGCTTATTAAAAAATTTCGTTATTACGCCGAGCATATAACGAACTTCTATGATGAGAACATGCACCTCCTCTATTCCCTGCCGCCCGTTTTAAAAAGAAAAACCGATATCCTCTCGCTTGCCCCGACGCAGTTTTTTATCGACTGGGAAAAGCTCGACGCGGTGAAATCATTTGTCTCTTCATCAGAAGATGTAATTATCCCTGTGGCTCATTGGGGTGACCGGCTCATAATACTCGACGGTCATACAAGATTATACGCCGCACATGGGCTTGGTATAAAAGAGGCATATATATTTGAATCAAGCGACGCCGCAGATCAATCATACCTTGCCATCGCACACAGGTTTGCCTCCCTGGCAGATGAGCGCGGCATCAATAGCATTGCAGATATGAAGGTCATTTCACATTCCGACTACGTTCTCAGGTGGCATTCCTTCTGCAAATCTGTTCTAGAAAAGCCGAGCCAGGGAACTCCATCTGTCGCATATGCCAGCTTAGACGGCAGGTCCCGTCTCTGCTCCTTGCTGCATCTGATGGACGAAGGGTCCTGACCATAACTTAACTGAAATATTAAAAAAGGACCGCAATGCGGTCCTTTTTATCTGTGTTTTTCAGCTTCCCTTTTGCGACAGCAGCGACTGCTTTATGCCCCAGAGCTTCTGAGAAAGGTCAACATAATAGTTATGAGGGTTTTCAAAGCGCTTCACCTCGTCCCACAGTGAATCCACTTCACGCAGGCAATATTCGCGTATCTCCTCTATCGTCGGCTCCTCATACACAAGCTTACCATCTCTGAATATCGGGACAAGCAGCTCACGCGCTGTGAAATCTGTCAGCGTCTTGCGCTTCCAGGTGTAGTCCGGGTCAAATATGGTAAGCGGCTGTGTGTCGTCAACCGTCTCGTCATGCACGCAGATGAGGTCGGCCGTCGCCTTACCACTGTCATTTTCATAAAGCCGGTAGAGCTTTTTAAAGTGCGGATTTGTTATCTTTCCCGCGTTTTCCGAAATCTTTATCTTCGGGACTATCTCCCCGTCCTTTTCCACTGCCGCAAGCTTATATACCCCTCCAAATACCGGGTCGCTCTTGGAGGTGATAAGCCTCTCTCCCACCCCGAAGGCATCCACCTTTGCCCCCTGGGTAACTATGTCACGGATAATATACTCGTCCAAAGCGTTCGAGGCGATTATCTTGCACTCGGTAAGCCCCGCCTCATCAAGCATCTGCCTTGCCTTTATCGACAGATAGGCTATATCGCCCGAGTCGAGGCGTATCGCGCATTTCTTTATCCCCTGCGGCCAGAGGACATCCTTGAACGCGCGGATAGCATTTGGAACGCCACTCTTGAGGACATTATACGTATCTACAAGAAGTGTCGCATTTGTCGGGTATATCTCACAATAGGTCTTAAACGCTGTATACTCATCGTCAAACATCTGAACCCACGAATGGGCCATCGTCCCTGTCGCCGGCACACCGAATATCTTGTCCGAAATCGTGCATGCAGTGCCTGTGCAGCCAGCAATATATGATGCCCGTGCCCCAAATATCGCACCATCGGCGCCCTGCGCCCTGCGTGAGCCAAACTCGCTTATCGCCCTGCCCTGAGCGGCGCGGACTATCCTGTTTGACTTTGTTGCAATGAGTGACTGGTGATTTAAAACCAAAAGCAGGTATGTCTCGATAAACTGCGCCTCGATGGCAGGGGCGCGCACCGTCAATATCGGCTCACCGGGAAATATGACCGTCCCCTCCGGCACCGCATAGATGTCCCCAGTAAAACGGAAAGTGGTCAGATACTTCAAAAATTCTTCGTCAAATGTACCCTTACCCCGTAAAAACTCGATATCACTTTCGCTAAAGTGCAGATTTTCGATATACTCTATCACCTGATCAAGCCCCGCCGCAATGGCGTATCCTCCCCCATCGGGCACATTGCGGAAAAACACATCAAAATATGTGATTATATCTTTCATGCCCGATTTCAGGTATCCGTTCCCCATGGTAAGCTCGTAAAAGTCGCATAGCATGGTATAATTCTGTTCTATTCTCATTTTTAAGCCTCGTTCCGCCGCAACCGCGGCATCAATTTATTTTTAGCGGTTAATGACGTCAATGTGCAGATTTTCCAGCATGTCAAATGCCTTCTCCTGCATTTCCCTGTTCGACGAGCCGGTTGCCCTCGCGTCCACAAAAATCTTTGCCTCCGGCAGGGCTGCCTTTGCTATCACGGCATTTGAAAACACACATATGTCGGACACCAGACCGCACAGCTCAACCTCTTTATACTGCATCTCGTCCAGATAGTTTCCCAGAGCAAGGCAGCCAAAAGTATCCTTTCTGAATACCGCGCTTCCCCTGCCAACCATCTGCCCCACCTTGCCATATATCTCCCATCCGGAGGTACCGCGTATGCAGTGCTCAACAGGCAGGCGGCGCCCCTCCGAGGTTGCGAGATACCCATCTGTATGCGTGTCGCAGGTATATATTACCGCCTCACCCTCTTCGCTGTACCGCTTTATTTTTTCACATATTATATCATCAAGCGCCTCCGCTCCCTCAAACCCGAGCGAGCCTGTCACAAAATCGTTCTGGTAATCGACAACTATAAGCACCTTCGTCATCTTTCCATCCCTTCCTTGCAGGATCTACTTTGCAAGCTTCTCAAGCAGCGCGGTGAGTATCTTCCACTGGGTCTCACAGGAGGCCAGATCCAGCTTCTCCTCCGGCGTATGCCCTCCCGAACCGTTTGGCCCTATCGCTATCGCGTCGAGCCCCGGCAGCTTGTCGATAAACAGCCCGCACTCAAGCCCGCCATGTATGGCATGGATGGTCGGCTCTTTTCCCAATACCTCTACGCATACCTCCTTGAAAATATCGCGAACACGCGAATTTTCATTATAGCTCCAGCCCGGATACTCACCGCTGTACTCCGTTTCAAACCCAAACAGCCCTGCCAGTATCTCGAGATTCCTGCGTATCTCCTGCTTTATTGATCCGGTAGCCGAACGGGGCGAGAAATTTGCCTCTATTTTACCGTCCGCGGTATGGATCGACGCAAAGTTTACAGAGGATATTACAGCATCTCCAAGCAAAAAGTTCCTGAAATATACATTGCTCGGCGCAAGCATCATAAATTTCGAGATAGCAGCTGAAAATTCTGCCCCAAAGCTCTTATCCGGAGTCTGTACTTCCTTACATGTTATTGAAAGCCCCGGGTCGTTTGAGCCAAATTCGTCCCTTATCTCGCCGTTCATCTTTTTCACTATCTCTAATGCTTTATCTGCGTCCGCACCGCTCTTAAACACCAGCACCGCATCCGACTCACGGGGAATTGCATTGTCCTTATCTCCGCCGTCCACCGAGCATATCTCCGCCGGCACCACCTGCATTATCGCGTCTATCACCCTCGATATTATCTTCAGCGAATTGCCCTTTGTCTTGCTTATCGCTCCACCGGAATGACCGCCCTGCAACCCACGAACAGCTATTGCCATTGCCGTCCCCTCAGTTGAAGTATATGGGATATCCCTTGTCATCTTTATCCTGAGCCCGCCGGCACAGCTTCCAACAGCATTTCCGAGTGGACCGGCATCCATATTTATCATGGTGCGCCCTGAGAGCTTTGTGTAATCGAGCTTTGCCGCCCCTACAAGCCCTACCTCCTCCTGAGCGGTAAACACGCACTCGAGAGGCGGATGGACAAGCTCTTGGCTGTCAAGTATTGTGAGCATAAAGCAAACGGCAGTTCCATTGTCCGCCCCGAGGGTGGTCCCCTTTGCGTGGAGGAAACCCTCATCATCAACATAAAGCTTCAGCCCGTCGTGGAGAAAATCGTGAACGGTATCCTGGTTCTTCTCACACACGATATCCGTATGCCCCTGAAGGATGACCGGAGGCAGGCTTTCGCATCCGGCACTGCCCGGCTTCTTGATTATCACGTTAAACACATCGTCGGTATAGCACCACAGCCCGCGCTCATCGGCAAACTTTTTCAGATATTCCATAATTCCCTTCTCGTTTCCCGACCCGCGCGGTATTGCGCTTATCTCCTCAAAGTAGTTAAAAAATTTCTCGGGCTTATACCCTTTAATGATATATTCCATGTGGCTGTCTTCCTCCTCATATTATTTTTCCGTTAAGATACTGACATTTTACCATTTAAGCACTCAAATTGCAATCTCCCGCCGGGTCTCTGGACATAAAAATGCGCCGGAACTTTGTCCGGCGCATAGGTTTACTTCCCAACCGCATCGTTGCTATTGTCCACCATTCGGTCGAGCAGCTCGATTGCGGTCTCTCTCTCCTCATCGGTAAAGTTTTTGCTTATCAGCTCGCTCCACTCAGTGAGGTATTTTCGTATCACCGGCACAAGCGCATGCCCCTCTTCCGTGAGGAAAAGATTATACCTCCGCCTGTCCGAGCTATCTATCTCCCGGCGAATATAGCCGAGCTCCTCCAGCTTCTTTGCCCCACGGGCAACATTCCCCTTGTCCATAAAAAATCTCTCTACAAGAAAATCCTGGCTTATTCCCGGGTTTCGCTCGAGGGAATTGATAAACATGTACATGGAACCGCTGAGCCCGTATCCGCGCAGGCGCTCTGCCATAAACCGCTTCCTAAGCCGGTTTAGATGGGTTATCAGCCTTCCGAGGTTCCTGGAAAATTCGTTATGTCTCTCTTCCATGTGCACTCTCCAAATTTTCTTAGTCGTTTTTTATAATTTTATCACACCTTTTTGTCTTCGGCAAGCTCTTTCTGCCCATTTTCAATCATAAGTCTCTTTATCTCTTTTAGCACTCTTATTGCCAGCGGAAGCCCGAGCAGTAGCGAAAGACCGTCTGCCACAGCCTGTGCGGAGGCAAGACCCATAACTCCAAACGCAACCGAAAGTATCCATACTGCCGGTATAAAGAATATGCCTTGGCGCGAAAGGCTCAGCAGTGCTGCTCCCGTTGCCTTTCCAAGCCCTGCATACGTCATGTTTACAACTATGACCCACGCATGTATCGGCATTACGTAACACTGCAGCCTTATTGAAAATGTTCCGATATCTATCGCTTCCGCATTGTCGGTAAAAACCCGCATGATGCTCGGCGCAAACACTGCTGCCACAAGGCTTATCACCGTTATAACGGATACGCCCACAATAGAGGCAAACCAGAATGCTTTCCAAACCCTGTCATACCTCTTGGCTCCCCAGTTGAAGCCCGCAACCGGCTGATATCCCTGACCAAAGCCGAGAATCGCGGAGGATACAAACATCATTATACGGTTTACCACCGATATTGCAGCAAGCGCAGCCGCGCTAAACCCAGATGCGACGTTATTGGTTATTACGCTTGCTATCGTCATAAGCCCGGAACGCATAAGCGTGGGAAAACCCATTTTGCTTATCTCGGTGGCAATGTTCTTGGTTATTTTAAATTTCCTTATGCTTATGGTCAGCATCGTGTGCTTCCTGAGATACGGCGTAAGCAGCACTATAAAGCTTACCAGCTTTGAGATAGCCGTTGCAGCAGCGGCTCCGGCAACCTCCCATTTAAACACAAATATGAATAGCGGGTCAAGCCCGAGATTGAGTATTGCGCCTGACACCATTCCCCACATTGAAAATGTGGAGCTTCCCTCGGCACGGAGACACTGGTTCATAACAAACACCGTCGTCATAAACGGAGCGGCATAAAGGATATAGCTTGCGTAATCCTCGGAATACTTGATAACAAGCGGGTCTTTTGCCCCCAAAAACCTTACCAGCGGCTCCATAAACACAAGACCCAGTATCATAACAAGTGTCCCTGTACACATCGCGCTGAAAAATGCAACCGAGAGAACCTGCGAGCCCTCCTCGTCTCTCTTCGCTCCCAACAGCCTTGCAATATAGCTGTTTGCACCAACTGCTATAGCCGAGCCTGCCATCTGTATAAAGCTCATAAGCGATGCATTGACTCCTACGGCGCCCGTCGCCTCAATGCCGAGCGAACTTACAAAATATGTATCTGCCATGTTATAAAATGACATGACAAGCATACTTATTATCGTCGGTATGGCCATTTTGGGTACCAGCTTCGGTATCGGGTCATTGAGCATCATCGTTCTGCGCGCCTCCTGGCGCGAGATTTTAGCTGCTGCCAAACAAACCACTTCCTTTTTCCTAATTTTTGTGCATATTTAATAGTTGCACTTATCAACCATTGCTCAAAAAGTATAACAAAAGGAACATATTTTGTCAAGCTGTTTTTTAGCACACGGCTTGCGTACATTTTTTGGCAAAACAAGTGGAAATTTCTTTTAAAACGCAAAAAAAGCTCTGCACAACACGCCACAGCAAGCCCCTGCGTGCTATTTTGCAAAACCCATCAAAAGCACCGTTTCCCTTCCCAAAAGCACAAAATATAGCAGTTGATACCGGTATAGATTTTTGATATAATTCTTAGTATAGATTATAATGATATATTTTTGGCGCGGCGGTGGTTTCCGCAGCGCCTTTGTATCTGTCAGGAGAAAGAAGATGCGTATCGTAATAGTCGGAGATGGAAAGGTGGGCAAATCGCTTACCGAACAGCTCTCCTCCGAAGGTCACGACATAGTCGTTATCGATTCAAACCCCAATGTCATATCAAACGTTGTCAACACACACGACGTCATGGGCATATGCGGCAACGGCGCAAGCTACGAGGTTCAGCGCGAGGCAGAAGTAAACAAGGCGGATATGCTTATTGCTGCCACCTCTGCAGACGAGCTGAATATCCTCTGCTGTCTTGTGGCAAAAAAGATAGGGGCAAAGCACACCATTGCCCGGGTCCGCAATCCCGAATACTCCCGGCAGCTCGCCTTTATGCGCGAGGAGCTGGGACTGAGCATGACAATAAACCCCGAGCTTGCAGCGGCAAATGAAATATCTCGGATGCTACGCTTTCCCTCCGCGCTGAAAGTTGACTTTTTTGCCCGGGGAAGGGTGGATCTTGTAGAGCTCAAGGTTCATGCCGGTGGATCGCTTGAAAACCAGACCCTCTCCTCGTTATCTAAAAAATACCAGTCTAAAGCGCTTATCTGCGCGGTCCAGCGCGGCGAAGAGGTCCATATCCCCAGCGGAGACTTTATCCTGCGTGCCGGAGACAAGATATATGTTACAGGGTCTCAGGTTGAGATTGAAAAGTTTTTCCGGGCAATAGGTGTCCTCAAACAGAAAGTCAGAAAAGTAATGATAGTGGGCGGAGGAAGGATTGCACATTACCTTGCAAGGCAGCTATCTGAAACCGGGATGAAGGTAAAGATAATCGAGATAGATAGAAACCGCTGCATCGAGCTGAGCGATGCTCTTCCCAAAGCCGAGATTATAAACGGTGACGGCTCCGACAAGGATGTCCTGCTGGAGGAAGGCATAGCCGAGACAGATGCGTTTATCGCTCTTACCGGTATAGACGAGGAAAACATAATCGTCTCTGTTTACGCAACGCTGCTCGGCATCAACAAAGTCATTGCCAAAATCAACAGGGGCAGCTTTTCAGACATCCTCACAACTATAGGGCTTGACAGCCTTATCTCCCCAAAGCAGATAACCACAAACCAGATAATCCGATATGTCCGCGCGATGCAAAATTCCACCGGCGATGGCGTGGTCGCGCTGAGCCGTATAGTAGACGGCAAGGCTGAGGCCGTCGAGTTTACAGCAAGCCCTGCCACAAAATTCACAGGCATTCAGCTTAAAGATATAACCCTGCGCCCAAACATACTTATTGCCTGCATCTTCCGGCGCAACAGAATAATTATACCGGGCGGTGCTGACTCGATAGAAAACGGCGACAGCGTCATAATCGTCACCACCGACCGCACCCTGCGCGACCTCAACGATATCCTCGCCTGAGGCACAGTCGCTGTCTGAGAGGCAGTCGCTGCCTGAGAGGCAGTCGCTGCCTGAGGGATGCTGCTTACGTGGGACAGTTACATAACGAATAGACAGAGAGAAAAGCGTGATCTAACATGAATTACCGTATGATAGTCCATATACTCGGTAAAATAGTCCTTGTTGAGGGCTTTTTGCTGTTGCTGCCATTCGCGGTATCGCTTATATATGCGGACGGCTGCTCGATAGTATTCGGCGCACTGGCAGCGTCGCTTGTGCTTGTAAGCGCGCTGGTCACGGCACGTGCACCCAAAAACAGGGTAATATATGCAAGCGAAAGCTTTGTTATCGTAGGGCTTGCATGGGTGCTGACATCTGTGCTGGGGGCGCTGCCTTTTACGCTGTCAGGCTCGATACCTTCTTTTATCGATGCCTTTTTCGAGACGGTCTCCGGGTTTACAACCACCGGCGCCAGTATACTGACAAACGTTGAGATTTTGCCGATGAGTATCCTCTTCTGGCGAAGCTTTACCCACTGGATAGGCGGCATGGGTGTGCTGGTATTTGTAATGGCAATAATCCCCCTCGCCGGAGGGCACTCAATGCACCTCATGCGCGCCGAGGTCCCAGGTCCTACCGTCGGCAAGCTCGTCTCGCGTTTCCAGTCAAACGCAAAAATCCTCTACGGGATATACATTGGCATTTCAGTTTTGCAGATAATACTGCTGCTTGCGGGTGGGATGCCTCTGTTTGACAGCCTTGTAAACACCTTTGCCACTGCCGGGACCGGAGGCTTTTCCATTAAAAATACCTCCATTGCCGCGTATAACAGCGCTTACATAGACGGTGTTATAGGTATTTTTATGCTGATATTTGGCATAAACTTTAACCTGTTCTACCTGCTTCTCACCCGGAAATTCCTTCAGGTGCTGAAAAACGAGGAGCTGCGCTGCTACCTCGCCATCGTCGCGCTGTCTGTGGGTGCGATAACTCTTGATATCCTCTCCCTCTATGAAAACGTGGGCGAGGCGCTGCGCTACGCCTTTTTCCAGGTGTCATCCATTATCACCACAACAGGCTTTGCCACCGACGACTTTAACCTCTGGCCCAATTTTTCTAAAACAGTACTCGTTATCCTCATGTTTTTTGGGGCCTGTGCAGGCTCGACCGGTGGCGGTCTGAAGATATCAAGACTCGTGATAATGGCAAAAACGGTACTGCGCGAAATAAAAAAGACCGCACGTCCCCGCTCTATCATCTCAATAAAGATGGAGGGGAAGCCGGTCGAGGACTCTGTAGTAAACAGCACAAATACATATTTTGTTGTCTATATGGTGATAATTCTGTTTTCGGTGCTCCTTATATCGATAGACGAATTTGACCTGGTGACAAACTTTACCGCCGTGGTCACATGCTTTAACAATGTTGGTCCGGGGCTGAGCGTTGTCGGTCCGACGGGGAACTTTTCCGAATTTTCGATGCTTTCAAAGCTTATCCTCTCGTTTGACATGCTACTGGGCAGGCTTGAGATATTCCCCATACTCATGCTTTTCTCTCCCTCTCTATGGAGAAAAAAGTAAGTTATTTAAATACCTCGTTGCCGCTTATACACCCCTGCTCCCGCGCCCGGCGCAGCAGGTAATTATATCTCGCCTGGAGGGCGTTTATCTCATAGACGCTCGCGTCTACAAGCTCGGGCTCACTTGCGTTTTCAAAGGATATCCTTGCCATCTTTAGCTGCTCTCTCGTCCCCTTGAGCTGCCCGAGAAGCTCCTGCCTCTCCTCTTCCTCCGGCGATAGCTTCCTGCTGAAAAATGAAAAACCTCCGGTTTTCTCTGCCATATTTTTCCCTCCGCAATTTACGCCGCCCCATAAGGGACGGCTTTTTTGGTTTTACCTCTCTATATTGAAATTTTTACCTAATATTCTTTTTTTCAAACAGGTATATTGACAAAAAGCCGGGATATACTATGCTTGGACGAAAAAAAGATGCTATCAGGCCGGTGGGAAGTCTCAAAAAGGCTAGCGTAAGCAAAAAGCATGCGGGCAGCGGCAGTGCTCATGCCAAAAAGCACAGAGGCAGCAGCTGTTATGCGGACGTTTCAGACCAGGAGACGTAACTCAGCTCTGTTAATGGTTGTTATGACATTCATCGCAGACTGCTTTCCCGAATGGCTAAAGCGTTTTTTCGTCAAGTGTGCCTGTCCCCACAGAGGGGGCGGAGGCGCGACCCCGCAGGGGAGCGGGATGAGAGTCTCTCCCAGAACCTGCGGTAACCGTAAGAGCGGAGTATACTCCGTTTTAGCGGACAACAAAAGAGGCGCGAGGCTATCTTGCGCCTTTTTTGCGCATTTATCTGCAAAAGCAGAGAGCGGAGAACCAAAAGGTTCCCCGCTTTTGTTATACTATTTTTCAAAATACGCCGCAACCTCTTTGAGATGCTCGATAACCGGCAGGTGCTGAGGGCATATCCCCTCGCACTGACCGCAGGCAATACAATCGCTTGCCTTGCCGAAGTCCTTTGTAAGGTTTGTATAGTATTCCCCCTGCGGTCTCCAGCTTTTCGATTCTACCTCCTGCTTATCCGCGTTATAAAGCGAAAAGTATCTTGGTATTGGTATATTCATTGGGCATCCGTCAACACAGTAGGCGCAGCCTGTACATGGTATTGCAATATTGGAATTTATTATGTCAACTGCCTTTGCTACAAGCTCGCGCTCCGCGCTATCAAGCGGCTTGAAGTCTTTCATATACCCTGTGTTGTCGAGCATCTGCTCCATGTTAGACATACCGCTCAGCACCATCATTACATTTTCAAGGCTTGCCGCAAAGCGTATTGCCCACGAGGAAACTGACATGCCAGGATTATACTCGTGGAACATCTCTTCCACTTCCTGAGGTACCCTGGCAAGAGTTCCTCCCTTGACAGGCTCCATCACGATAACAGGTACCCCGTGCCTTACTGCCGTTTCATAACACTTGCGCGACTGTATCCCTTCGCTCTCCCAGTCAAGATAATTGATCTGTAGCTGTACAAACTCGACCTCGGGGTGTTCGGTAAGTACCTTGTCAAGCAGGTCAGCATGGTCGTGATAGGAAAATCCTATCTTCTTCACAAGCCCCTGCTCTTTCTTCTCCTTTAGCCAATTGAAACAGTCGAGCGCAGTATATTTCTCGTAATGATGAGAGTTTACATCGTGCAGCAGATAATAGTCAAAGTACCCCGCTCCTGTCCGGCGCAGCTGCTCCTCAAAGATGGCATCGCGCTCCTCTGGAGTATTAAAAAATCCTCCGTGCAGCTTTGTTGCAAGAGTAAAGCTGTCCCTGGGATACCGGTCAACCAGAGCTTCCTTTGCAGTGCGCTCGCTGTTTGAGCCGCAGTACATCCACGCAGTATCAAAATACGTAAATCCCCGCTCCATAAAGACATCCACCATCTGCTTTACCTGCTCTATATCAATGCTGCCGGGGTTATTCGCTTCCAGAGTGGGAAGCCTCATAAGTCCAAATCCAAGCTTTTTTGCACTCATCTTTTTACTGGCTCCTTTCTTTTTCCGTATCTATTTTATACCGGTAGGTGGAGCTCCGTCAAATACCCGTAAAACATCAGTCCCTATGCTTCAAAGGCATAAGAAATTATTTTACCTCTATCAGCTCATACTCCCTTGTACCTATCCCAAGCTTCTCCGCATGCTCTACGCACACCTCCCAGTTTGTATCCGGATGCGCCGCCGCAAAATGGTCATGATAGCCATGCTTGTCACCTATCACGCTTGACTGCACCGCAGGCTGGGCGTTCACAGCGTCTGCACAGGCAACATCGAGAGCCACAGGGTCAAACGAAGCAAACATCCCAACGTCGGGCACTATCGGCATGTCGTTTTCAGCGTGACAATCGCAGTTTGGTGATACGTCAACCACCAGACTTATGTGGAAGCTGGGACGCCCGTCAAGCACAGCCTTTGAATACTCTGCAATCTTCATATTCAACACTTCGTTTGCCTGCCCCCACTCGGGGTTCACCGCGTCTACCGGGCACACCCCTATGCATCGCCCACAGCCAACACATTTGCCGTGGTCTATCGATGCCTTACGGTTTTCAATCGTTATCGCATCATGCGCGCATATCTTCCGGCAGGAGCCACAGCCAACACATGTCTCTGTTTCCACAAACGGTTTCCCGCTCGAGTGCATCTCCATCTTCCCCGCTCTGCTTCCGCATCCCATGCCGATATTTTTCAGGGCGCCTCCAAAGCCTGCCGCCTCATGCCCCTTAAAGTGGTTAAGCGAAATAAAAATATCCGCGTCCATTATCGCAGTACCTATCTTTGCTTCTTTTACATACTCACCATCCACTGGAACCAGTGTCTCATCGGTCCCCTTCAGCCCATCGCCGATAATCACATGGCACCCCGTACTAAATGGGGAAAACCCATTCTCATACGCCGCCTCAATATGCTCAAGGGCATGTTTCCTCCGTCCCACATAGAGGGTATTGCAGTCGGTAAGGAAAGGTCTGCCCCCGAGTGCCTTTACCACGTCCGCCACTGTCTTTGCATAGTTTGGCCGGAGATATGACAGGTTTCCCGGCTCGCCAAAATGTATCTTTATCGCAACAAATTTGTTTGTAAAATCGATATCCCCTATACCTGCCGTCCTTATCAGTTTTTCCAGCTTCTGCTGGAGATTGTAGCCCGGATGGGCGTGCATATCCGTGTAATAAACCTTCGATTTTTCCATCCTTTACCTTTCCTTTCCTTTCAGTTTGCTTGAGCTCATGAGTCAGCTGTCACTTTCTATCCATTCCTTCCAGACCTCCGGGCAGTATCCCACTGTGGCAAGCTTCCGGTTTCGCACCACGGGAGTCCTTATAAGCTCGGGCTGCTCCAGAAGCTTTTCCAGCTTGTCCTCCTCATACGCAAGATACCTCAATAGCTCCGCTCCCTTCGCCTTTCCATTTATCAGCCCGTCTATCCCTCCGACAGCTGAAATAACGCCCGTCAGCTCGCCCCGGCTCATGCCCTTACGCGGCAGGTCAATACTCTGGAACTTTATCCCTCGCTCCTTAAAATACCGCTCCGCCTTTTTTGTATCGAAGCATTTGGAGCTGCCAAAAATCTGTATGTTCACAGCAATTGTCCCCCTTCCCAGCTATATGTTACCATTAAACTGTTATATATGCAATTACCTGTTGTATAAAACCTCCGGACAGGCTAAAATAGTAATCGGACGCTTTATATATCTGAAGAAAGGAGCACGCAAAATGGCAAACGTACTTCTATATAATCTCTCCGGGACAGAAAAAGGTAAAAAGATAAAATTTGTCTGTATGAAGCTCGGCATATCCGGGCTGGAAATCGAGCCGGGGGAATATCTGCATCCAATAGGCTATCTTGCAGGACTGGAGGGCTTCTCTCCGGCAGAGAGCTTCTCTGGCGATGGCTTTGGAGATGAGATGCTGGTGATGAATGGATTTACAAACTCCCAGATTGAGCTCTTCCTTGCGGCGATGAGGCAGGCGAGGATACCGCCTGTTGCGCTCAAGGCTGTTGTCACTGCGAATAATGCAGGCTGGAGCTCAATAGATCTGCACAGGGAGCTGTCGCTCGAGCACGCAGCAATGCAGGGGATGTCCTCCAGAAAGGCGGGTAAAAACCGCATACACAAGGATGAACCCGAAAAGTAGCCCTCTTTCTGCGGTTGACACGTAAATTTCCATCTGCTATACTTAGAACATAAGTTATTGACTTATGTTTATAACTATTTTAAAGGAGGTCCATATGAAGGGCATTATAATCGCAAATCGCAACAGTATCGAGCCAAATATCGTTACACGCTTTGACAACACTGTATGCTCAAAGCCGATATCTTCTGCCAGCGTGCCGATAAACAAATGCTCTGCCGCTTTCTTTGAGCTTGATCCAGGCAACACGGCAAATGCGTACCACTACCACGAAGCAAACGAAGAGGTCTTTTATATAATCAGCGGCAGTGGAGTGCTCCGCCATCCCGAGGGAGAAACTCCAATAAGCGCTGGAGATGCAATAGTATGCTCTGCCACACCGGAGGGTGCGCATCTACTTAAAAACACCTCTGATACCGAAAAGCTTATATATATCAATTTCGCCACCTCTCTCACTCCCGATATCATGTACACGCCTGACAACAATGGTGGCATCATTTTTTCTCAAGAGGGTGGGATAACCTTCGAACGTGGCGGGCTGATGAGTTCCGGTCCGATGAAGAGATAGCTTTTACCTCCTTTACTGATACAAAAAGCTGCTGGGATTTTATCCTCAGCAGCTTTTTCTATTCTCCTGCAGCGCGCCTTGCAAGCTCCCGAAAGCTTTCTATCACACTATCGGGATATCTAATCCTCGCTGCCCCGCCAAAGCTGAACACCCACGCCAGAAACTGTGGACTTACTGCCACCTTTACCGTCAGGCAGAACCTTTCATCGTCCTCCCTTGTTATCCACACGTCCCTGCCAAATCTGTCCACCACAACCCCGATAAGACTGTTTTCAAAGCTTATCTGGACAGTGCTCTCCTCCCCTCCAAACATTCCAAAAATTTTTCCAGAATACACTGCCATATCAAATTTGCCGAAATGCTCTTTCCCGTCCCTGCGCTCGGGAAATATCTCTATCTTTTCCATCTTATCAAGGCGATAGTGCTTTATCATGCCCGCTTCGCTGTCAAACCCAACCAGATAATAATTTTCGTCATCCCAGCTCAGCGCCCACGGGCTTATCATATACTTCTTTCCTCCGCGCCGTGCCCTTCGGTATATTTTATTCTCAGAGCTGAAATCGAGCGCCCACTCAAAATACTTAAACTCTATTTTCCTGTCCTCAGATATCGCAGTATATACCTTGTCGATATTATAGTATATACTCTCGTTCATCGTCTTTATCCGGTTTGCTACATACACCTGCCGCTGGAGCGTCTTGGCGGCATAGCTGCTTGTCAGGCTTTCGACCTTCTGTATTAGCTCCCTGGATTTCCTGTGCGTTATAAACCGCGAGGACTGCACCGCGTCCACCAGCAGCTTCAGCTCCGCAAGCTCAAACGTCCTCCCTGCAACATAGTATCCAGTACTCCTCCCCTTTACCCGCACTATGTCCATGCCAAACCCCTCTAACGTCTCAAGGTCACTGTAAATGCTCTTCCTCTCCGCTTTTATCCCCTCTGCCGCAAGCGCCTCGATAAGCTCGGCTACGGTCATTGGATGCTCTTCATCTGTCTTTTCATTGAGTATCTTCATCAAATACAAAAGCTTTGCCTTCTGATTGGGGCTCTTTGCCATCATCTCACTCCTCTTATTCCCTTTACAGGCTTTCCCGATATTCAAAACGGCGGAGCTCATGCTCCGCCGTAAAAAGCCTATACACGGCGCAGGTCCGGAAGCTCTACTGCATCTGCCTGCGTCTGGAAAGGTTTATCGTCCCGTCCTGCATATCAGATATCCACTCCAGGCTCTTCCCGGTTCCATACGCAACACAACTCACCGGTTCATCCGCCACGTGCGTCTCTATTCCCGTCTTGTGCTCAATAAGCTTGTCAAATCCCCAAACAAGACTCCCGCCTCCGGTCATTATTATCCCGTTTGTAGAGATATCTGCCACAAGCTCCGGCGGCGTTATCTCAAGAACAGAGTGTACTGCCTCTACTATCCGCGTCGAAACCTCGTTAAACGCCTCTATCATCTCGCTCGAGGATACCTCAAATTCGCGCGGGAGCCCCGTCATCAGGTCGCGCCCCTTTACCCGCGCGGTTATCTCCTCATTTCGTGGAAATACACATCCGATATTCATTTTCAGCTCTTCTGCGGTACGCTCGCCTATCAGAACATTGTGCTTGCGGCGTATGTATTTGACGATTGCCTCGTCAAACTGATCACCCGCTATCTTGATAGACGTCGATTCAACTATCCCGCTCAGCGATATCACAGCAATATCGGTCGTCCCTCCGCCGATATCCACCACCATATGCCCGTCCGGCTTGGCTATATCTATCCCAGCGCCAATCGCTGCTGCCACCGGTTCCTCTATCAGATATACCCGCCGCGCTCCCGCCTGTATCCCGGCGTCTATTACTGCGCGCTCCTCTACCTCTGTTATCCCGCTTGGTACACAGATAACAAGGCGCGGCTTGAACAGCCGGAACCCTATCAGCTTTTTGAGAAATTCTTTTATCATCCTCTCGGTCATATCATAGTCCGAGATTACGCCCTCTCTCAGCGGGCGTATGGCGACGATATTCCCCGGAGTCCTTCCCAGCATCATCTGCGCCTCTGTCCCCACCTTGAGCAGCTTTCCGCTGTTTTTATCAAGCGCAACCACAGAGGGCTCGCGCAGCACGATCCCCTTACCTTTCACAAACACCAGCACGGTTGCCGTGCCAAGATCTATTCCGATATCTCTGCCAAAGTTAAACATGCGCATTCCTCTCTCTGTATACTTCCTGTCCCTTTACCGGCGCTGCGGCAAAAAACTGTCCGCAGTTATTATACCATCAAAGCTCAGAAATTCATCACAAAATTTAAGATTTTTCTTAAATTTTTCAATATAGCCGGCACCAAGTCTCTTCTTTCACTTACTTTGCTACAGACCTTGCAAGCACTGCCCCAACTACTTCCTTGGCTCCTGCCCTCTTGAGCACTCCCGCACATTCGGAGATGGTCGCGCCAGTGGTAAGCAGATCATCTATGAGAAGCACCCTCTTCCCCTCCACAAGCGACGCATCTATCACATCAAAGGCTCCCATCACATTATCCAGCCTCTGCGCCCTATCACTCAGCTCCGACTGGGCTGGGGTATGTCTGCTCTTTACTATCGTCTCAGCTGCCACATCCCCAAGCTCGAGCGCTACAGCATACGCAAGTAGCTGTGACTGGTCGTATCCGCGCACCGTCTTTCGCTCCATG
>CALXAZ010000163.1 GCA_944386395.1 uncultured Clostridia bacterium | reverse complement strand
GGTCCAGGAAGAAATTTCAGGATAACCGAGACCGGAAGAAAGATGCTGGAGCCTGTTGAAAAGTCCCTTCCATATGCAATTCGTATGCATGCTGAGGAGGCAATACGTTCTGCGGCGCAGAGACTTTATCGGGAAACGGCTATAACAGCCTCAATAGAGAGAGACGGTGGCATGTTTTGCACAAAGCTGGGGCTGAATGCAGACCACGGAAAGGCGATGTCGCTTGAGCTCTTCTTTTCAAATAAAGAGCAGGCAGAGGAGATAGCCTCCAATTTCAAAAAATACGGGGAACGCATATTTGCGGCGATAATGGCTGATGTAAGCCGTGATTATGGAGAAAAATAGCGGCAACGTTTGTTTTACAGATGTCTTATGTAATGAAAGATATACTGCTGAGCTATGCCGGCATTTTCGCCGAATACTGAGCTGTCAAAGCTTTTACCTCCATAATACTGTTCAATGGCGCGCTTCATCCATACGTCCACGGGGAAGGCATCTAGCTTGTTGCATCCAAAAAGAAGTACACAGTTTGCAACTTTGGTGCCTACTCCTTTTAGCGAGGTTAGTGCTTTGATTGCGTCTTTTGTACTCATTTGTTTAATAGAGATAAGATTGAGATGCCCCATAGATACCTCTTTTGCCGCGTTTATGATATATTCTGCGCGATAGCCTGAGCGGAGTGGGGCGAGATCGCTGACAGTCAGACCGGCGATTGTTTCGGCTGATGGGAAAGTATAGCAGGTTTTTCCGAAGTAGTCAAATTCATTTCCAAAAAGAGTGCATAGCCGCTCCACGATACCCTTTATACGGGTAATATTATTACATTGAGAAATAATAAACGAGCACAGGGCTTCCCATCCATCCTGATGGAGTATTCGTATTCCACGACCATATTCGGCAGCTTTTTTTGTGAAATCGTCCAGAGATATGAGTTTTCTTATCTGAGAGTAGTCACGTTCAAGGTCGAAATAGTCCACCCAGGTTTCGATAAAGTCGCTTTCTGAACACTCAAAAACGACGTCTGGACCGTCCGTTCTGACAGAAAGTGCTTTGCCCTTTGCAACGCCAAACCAGCTCCCGTCGTCCTGGGGATTAAAGCGAAAGCACTGACCGCAGTCGAATATAAGCTCGGGAAGAAAGTCCTGTGCCGAGAGGAGCCTTATCCCGTTTTTCTGTACTATGTAATCTGTCATATAATTATCCCTTGCCTTATAGCCTGTTTTTCGTATATAATACATACCAATGATAAACCAAAAGGAGGATTTTCTCAATATGGTTGAAAAAAATTATACCATACCAATAAATGAGCAGTTTGACAAAATGGATGGCTGCCCTATGTGTAAGCTGTTTGACAAGCTGGAAAAGCAGAGTGTAGAATATGTCATGGGCGCTGCGATGATGGAGCCAAATGTTCGGATAGAGACAAATAAGACGGGATTTTGCGAGAAGCACTATCGTGACATGTTGGCGATGTCGAACCGGCTTAGCTTGGCGCTGCTGCTAGAGAGCTATATACAGGATATCCAGAAGCTGTGTGAGCTTCCGGCAAAGCCAAATAAAAAGGAGATGGCAGAGCGAGTGGCAAAGTTTAACCGTGCTGCTGATGGCTGCTTTGTGTGTGAGCGTGTAGCAAATACAATGGAGAAGTATAGTGAAAACATAATATATCTGTGGAAAGCGGAACCAGAGTTCCGTCAGAAATTTAATGCTCAGCCGATGTTCTGCTATGAGCACTCAGCGCTTTTAATGAGATGTGCCCATGATAACCTCAATCACAAGCTGATGCATGAGTTTGCTGCCGATATGGTGGGTGTTATGAAAAAAAAGCTGGATAAAGTTTCGGCAGATGTTTCACGCTTTTGCAAAAGTTTTGATTATAGAAATGCGGGGACAGAATTGGGAGATGCAAAGTACGCAGTTGAAAACGCGATAGAATATTTGACGGGAACCAATTTATGAGATATAGTGAGCTGGAGCGACTGGACATACGGAGGATAACAGCTCCGGAGGAGGAACGCTTTTGCGTTATCGACTTTGAGACAAACGGTATGGTGGGAGCTGGGTGTGAGGTAATCGAGTTTGCTGCGGTAAAGGTTGAACATATGGAGCTTACATATCAGGTATCAGAGTTCTGCTCTGCATCCGCTCCATTGTCTCCATTTATAAAGCGTCTTACCGGCATCAAGGATGGGATGATACTTGGGAAACCAAAGTTTGAAACGTTTGTCCCGCTTTTGATCGACTTTGCCAGGGACTGTGTGCTTGTAGCGCATAATGCGCCATTTGATGTAGGTATATTGCTGGGGTATTGCGACCGGCTTGGGATAGAGTTTATGCCAAGGGTAATTTGTACACTTACCTCGTCACGAAGGCTTTTTCCAGATTTCCCAAGCCATAGGTTGGAGGTACTTTCCGAGCTGTTTGCAATAAAAAGTGGAAGAAGCCACCGCGCACTTGATGATACTCTTGCTACTGCGCGGCTTTTGATACTGATGTTTGAGTATTTAAAGGAAAAGGGCAGATATGGATAATAATTTTTCTTGACTTTTTTGCTTGGAGAAATTATAGTGTCCCGGATAGTGCAGAATGTAATAACATAACAGGGGGCGGAACCCGTGCGCCGGGCCGGTCTCCGGCAGCAGATGATGGCATCTGTGGGACAAAATTTCCCATGGATGCTTGTTTTTGTATTTAGGCATGCTGTTGGGGTATAAAGGAATGGAGAGATGTATGACTGATTTTTTGATAAGAAAATTTATAAAGAACTATGAGGATACCGAAAATAACGCTGTGAGGACGCAATATGGGAAGTTTTCGAGCTTTGTGGGTATACTTTGCAATATTATGCTTTTTGGCGGAAAGTTTGTTGCGGGGTTGCTTTCTGGCTCGGTGTCGATAATGGCAGACGCGGTGAATAATCTGTCTGACGCTTCATCAAGCATAATAAGCTTGCTTGGATTTAAGCTTGCCGAGCGTCCGGCAGACGCGGAGCATCCCTATGGGCATGGCAGATATGAGTACCTGTCAGGGATGCTTGTAGCAGTTATAATAATACTTATAGGATTTGAGCTGCTAAAAAGCAGTTTTGACAAGGTACTGCATCCTGAACCGGTTGAATTTAACCTGGTGTCGATAGGGATATTAGCGGCGTCTATACTGGTAAAGCTTTGGATGATGATGTTTAACCGCAGGATTGGCAATAAGATATCATCTTCCACTCTTATTGCAACTGCTGCGGATAGCCGGAATGATGTAATATCAACATCGGCGGTGCTTGTGGCAGGTCTGATATCAAGATTTACAAATCTTGAATTGGATGGCTGGATGGGTCTTGCAGTAGCGATATTTATACTTATAAGCGGTTACGGTCTGATAAAAGATACAATGAATCCGGTGCTGGGCTCTGCTCCTGACGAGAGCATGGTAAAAGCTATCCGTGATAAGATCATGAGCTATCCGAATGTACTTGGTACACACGATCTGATAATTCATGACTATGGACCGGGGAGGAAATTTGCCAGCGTGCATGTGGAGATGGCGGCAGAGGGGGATGTGATAGAAAATCACGATATAATTGATAATATAGAGCAAGATTTTTTGCAGAATGATGGATTACACGTGGTAATACACATGGATCCAATAGTTACTGGTGATGGGCAAACCAACGATCTGAGAATATGGATATCGGATGAAATAAAAGTTATCGATCCAAGGCTTACTATCCATGACCTCAGGATAGTTCCCGGAGTTACACATACAAATGTTGTGTTTGATTGCGTCCGACCGATAGAGCTTGACATGACGGACGGAGAGCTTAAGGCTGCGGTAGGAGCGCTTGTGAAGCGCCAGTACCCCAACTATAATTGTGTGATAACGGTTGACAGAAGCTACGCTGCAATGCCACACTAAAATAATCACCCCGGAATTTATAATTCCGGGGTGATTTTATATGTCTGCTAAGCGGAAACCTTTTCAAACTGGCTGTTGTAAAGCTTGGCATAGTAGCCTCCCTTTGCCAGCAGCTCATCATGCGTACCCTGCTCAACGATATCACCATCGTTTAGGAAGAGGATCAGGTCGGCATTTCTTATAGTGGAAAGCCTGTGAGCGATGATAAAGCTTGTGCGTCCTGCGGTCAGATTATCCATCGCGGTTTGAAGAAGTATCTCCGTCCGGGTGTCCACGCTCGAAGTGGCCTCGTCAAGTATAAGGACCTTTGAGTTGGCAAGAACGGCGCGGGCAATCGTAAGGAGCTGTTTCTGTCCCTGAGAAACGTTGCTGGCATCTTCATTGAGGATCATATTATATCCATCTGGCAAAGTGCGGATAAAGTGGTCAGCCTGAGCGGTTTTTGCTGCGGCAATGACCTCTTCATCTGTAGCATCAAGCCTGCCATAGCGAATATTGTCCATTATTGTTCCACTATAAAGCCATGTGTCCTGAAGAACCATACCAAATTCGCTGCGTAGGTCTCTGCGCGAGAAATCGGCAATATCCCTGTCGTCGAGATAAATTGCGCCTCCTTTCAGGTCGTGGAAACGCATAAGGAGTTTAACGATAGTGGTTTTCCCAGCGCCCGTAGGTCCCACAATTGCAACCTTTTGTCCAGCCTTTATATCTGCAGAAAAGTCGTGTATAACTATCTGGTCGCTGTCCTCATAGCCAAATTTTACATGGTCAAAGCGAATATTGCCCTGGATGTCTATGTCAGAAGTGCTGAAATATCCGGTGCCAGGATTTTCTTCTGGCTCGTCGAGAAATTCAAATACGCGCTCTGCCGCTGCGGCAAGCTGCTGAAGTTGGCTAGAGATATTAGCAAGCTGATTTATAGGTTGCGAAAAATTACGAACGTATTGGATAAACGCTTGTATATCGCCTATGCTTATCCGACCATGAGCTGCAAGCCATGCCCCCAGTATACAGACAACCACATATCCTAAATTTCCCACAAAGCCCATTATTGGAGGCATTAGACCGGAAAGGAATTGAGCTTTCCAGCCAGCTTCGTAAAGCTTTTCGTTTTCAGAGTCAAAGTCTGAAAGCGCCATGTCCTCGCGATTAAAAGCCTTTATTACTTGATGACCGCCATAAATTTCTTCCACCTGACCATTTACAGTGCCAAGGTATTTTTGCTGATTTATAAAGTGTTTCTGAGATTTTTTTACTATGGTAAGCACGAAAAGAAGAGAGACAGGAACGATACAAAGTGCAACAATCGTGAGCTGCCAGCTTATTGTCAGCATCATTATAAGCACACCAATAACTGTTACAAATGATGATATTATCTGGGTTACACTTTGATTGAGGTTCTGGCTTACGGTATCGACATCGTTTGTTATGCGCGAAAGCACATCTCCGGTGCTAGTGCCATGGAAGTATGAGAGAGGGAGCCTGTTAATTTTCTGCATAAGGGAATTTCTGAGATTATATGAGACT
>CALXAZ010000162.1 GCA_944386395.1 uncultured Clostridia bacterium | reverse complement strand
AATAACAGCCAAATATCCCACCCCTTTTCACCTCTATGACGAAGCGGGTATCAGAAAAAATGCGCGCGACCTGTACAGCGCTTTTTCCTGGAACAAGGGATTTAAAGAATATTTTGCCGTAAAGGCTACTCCCACACCTGCCATCCTTAAAATACTTCGCGAAGAGGGCTGCGGCGTGGATTGCTCGTCCCTGACCGAGCTTATAATGTCAGAACGCTGCGGCTTTTCCGGGCACGAGATAATGTTTTCCTCAAACGCAACACCGGCTGAGGAGTTTGCCTACTGCACAAAGCTCGGCGGCATAGTAAACTTTGACGACTATACCCATATAGATTTTTACGAGAAAAATGTCGGTCCAATCCCCGAAACTGTGTCCTGCCGCTACAATCCCGGCGGTAACTTCGTTATCACAAACGATATTATGGACAAACCTGGTGATGCAAAATATGGCATGACCTACGAACAGATGCGTGATGGATATAAGCTGCTGATGCAAAAGGGCGCAAAAAATTTTGGTATGCACGCCTTCCTCGCGTCAAATACCGTCACAAACGACTACTACCCCATGCTCGCACGCCTCATGTTTGAAACGGCAGTTAAGCTGAAAAAAGACACCGGTGCGAACATAACCTTCATAAATCTCTCCGGCGGCATAGGAGTGGCATACCATCCCGACCAGACGCCAAATGATATCTTTGTCATTGGCGATGGTGTGCGCCGCGCATTCGAGGAGATACTCGTTCCCGCAGGAATGGGCGATATCGCGATATTTACAGAGCTTGGGCGCTTTATGCTGGCTCCATATGGCTGCCTTGTGGCAAAGGCTGTACACGAAAAGCATATATACAAGGAATATATCGGGCTTGACGCCTGCGCGGCAAACCTCATGCGTCCCGCAATGTATGGAGCGTACCACCACATCACCGTCATGGGCAAGGAGGATCTCCCACACGACCATATATATGATATTACCGGCTCCCTGTGTGAAAATAACGACAAGTTTGCCATCGACCGCACCCTGCCGAAGATCGACATTGGGGATACGATAGTAATTCATGACACCGGTGCACACGGGCACTGCATGGGCTACAACTACAACGGTAAGCTCCGCTCTGCCGAGATCCTCCTCCGGGAGGATGGTTCTACCGAGCTCATCCGCCGGGCAGAGACTATCGATGATTATTTTGCCACAATAAAGGACTTCTTTTAATTTTAAGATGTTTCCCGGTATAATTTTATATCTTTAATTCAGGAGGGATCATAATGCCGCTTATACTTATTGCAGGATCTCGCGGGAAAAATGACGTTGGAGCACAGTCGCATATGGTGGATAAGCGCTATCCCCAATCGCTTATGCGTGCCGGGCTTGAGTCTGTACTTGCAACCGGGGAAATAACAGATATCTCCCCCTTTGCCGGTCTGTTGCTTGCAGGAGGTCCCGACATAAACCCCGAGCTATACGGGATCGATGATCCCGCCCTTATCCACCCGTCGGTCTCAATCGACGATGAGCGCGACGCGCTCGAGTGGAAGCTTATGCGCGCCTTTATCCGTGCAGAAAAGCCGATATTCGGCATTTGCCGCGGTCTCCAGGTAATAAACGTCTACTTTGGCGGTACTCTCTGGCAGGATCTGCCGAGCGAAAAAGGTGTAAACCACATGAATGTAACCCACAAAATAAGGCATCTGCCCGGCTCTCCCATAAACTTCGGGCAGGACGTGCAGACTGTCAACAGCACACACCATCAGGCTGTAAAAACCCTTGGGTTCCAGCTTGTTTCAGACGCTGAAAACGAAGAGGGCTTCTGTGAAGCTCTCCATCACCCGTCGCTTCCTATATGGGCAGTGCAGTGGCATCCGGAGCGCTCCTCTGGCGATGATATTCCAGATGGACAGGACAACATGCTCCCGCTGTTCAAGTTTTTTGCAGCCAAGTGCGGCGTTGGACAGGGCTGATACAGATGGAAAACACTCTTCGCACAATAAATCTCGAAACCGGCAAACCAACCTCTCTCGAGGCTATAAAACGTCTGATGGCAGAGATACCAAATTCTAAAAAGCTCGGGTTCCGAGTGGTAAAGCTCATACATGGCTACGGTTCCTCGGGTACGGGCGGCAGGATACGGATAGAAACGAGGAAATATTTGCAGCGGCAGGCGGATGCAGGTCAGATAAAGCTGTTTGTCCCCGGTGAGAGCTTTTCAATATTTGATGAAGGCACAAGAGCGGTCCTCTCCGCCTGTGATGAACTCCGCCGCGACCA
Source organism: uncultured Clostridia bacterium (assembly GCA_944386395.1). Lineage (GTDB taxonomy): Bacteria > Bacillota > Clostridia > Oscillospirales > JAAYOS01 > CALXAZ01. The sequence continues at coordinate 2,862 of CALXAZ010000162.1, read as the reverse complement.
TGACCTTGAACGCCACAACAATGGCGTAACATTTGTGTTGCTGTAAAATTTAAATTTGGAAAATGCAGGAAAGGCAGGGGCTATTATGAGGCATATCATCGATTTTAATGATATGACGATGGACGAGTGGAATTCTCTCTATTCGCTTTGCAGAGAAATAATGGCAAACCCTATGGACTTCAGGGATGAGCTACGCGGGAAAACCATGGCAAGCCTCTTTTTTGAACCGAGCACGCGTACAAACTTTTCCTTTCAAACGGCAATGCTAAAGCTCGGCGGTGGAGTATTTGGATTTTCTGACCCGCAATTTTCCTCCGTTTCAAAGGGAGAAACAATAAAGGATACAGTGATAATGTGTTCATCCTATGCGGACGTAATCGTTATGCGCACGCCTTGGGAGGGAAGCGCAAAGGCTGCCTCGCTATATTCCCAGTGTCCGGTGATAAACGCCGGTGACGGCGGACATCTTCACCCAACGCAAACTTTGGCAGACCTGACAACGATAACTGAGCTGCGTGGCAGCGCTTCAAACCTGAATATCGGTCTCTGCGGCGATCTCAAAAACGGAAGGACTGTACATTCCCTTATAAAAGCCCTCAGCCGTTTTGAAAATGTCAGCTTTTTCTTAATATCACCCAGGGAGCTTGCTATACCCTCATATGTCCGTTCTTTTATGAATGAGAACGGTCAGAAATATGTGGAGGTGTCAAACCTAGAGTCGACGATGCCCCAGCTTGATGTGCTATATATGACGCGCATCCAGCGTGAGCGTTTCTCCGACCCTGCTGAGTATGAGCGTCATCGCCACGCATATATACTCAATGCACAGAAGATGAAGCTTGCCCGCAAGGATATGATAGTTATGCACCCCCTGCCCAGAGTGGATGAGATCTCCCAAGACGTGGACGGCGACCCTCGTGCCGCATATTTCAAACAGGCAGAGTATGGGCTCTACATCCGCATGGCTCTTCTTTTGAGCGTCACGCGGGACGGGAAGGGATTGCCCGAATTTGTCGCTCCTGAGGTCCGTCCTCATGCCTGTCACAACCCCAGATGTATCACTGCAACAAACCCATATCTCCCTATTATCAACAAACAAGAGAATGGAACAGTTTGCTGTGGATATTGCGACAAAGAAATATAAAATTTATATTGACAAGTGGGTTTTCTTGTGGTAATATTTTTAAGCTGGTTGGCTTTAGTGTCCCAGCTTGATGCGGGTGTATTTCAATGGTAGAATTCCAGCCTTCCAAGCTGGTTACGTGGGTTCGATTCCCATCACCCGCTCCATATGCGCCTGTAGCTCAGGTGGATAGAGCAACTGCCTTCTAAGCAGTGGGCCAGGAGTTCGAGTCTCTTCAGGCGCGCCATAATTTCCGGAGGTTGGCGCGTAACTTCTGGTTTTGCTCCAGCCTCAGGTCATTAACTCAATAATGGTGGGTGTAGTTCAGCTGGTTAGAGCATCAGTTTGTGGCACTGAAAGTCGCCGGTTCGAATCCGGTCACCCACCCCAAAAGCTACAGACGGGGCGCGGAACTTGTTCCCGCGCCCGATCTTTTCCCCCTCAGCTTCAGAGCCGAAGGCGGTGGCGGCTATATACTGGGATGTAGCCAAGCGGTAAGGCACTAGACTTTGACTCTGGCATCGTAGGTTCGACTCCTACCATCCCAGCCAATATGATCCATTAGCTCAGTCGGCAGAGCACCTGCCTTTTAAGCAGGGTGTCCGGAGTTCGAATCTCCGATGGATCACCATATTAACGAGGATCAGTTTTTGGAGCAGTTTAAAAATCTGCCCCCAAAATCTGGTCTTTGTTTGTTTTACAAAAACCTTTATATTTCACGGGATTTGCCAATATGAGCGGTCATCGTAAATCTTGACTTCAGGTTTACAAACAGCCAAAACAGCGTTAAAAGTAGTGAAAATCAGGAATCCTGACTCCACTATTTATAAATATAAACTTTTTGTTTCTCAAAGAATACGTCCTCATATTGCTCTGGTGTTGATAATTCAGAGCGTTATGTGGGCGTTTTTATTTTTTAATTGTAAAAAGTACATGCCAGAGGACTAAAAGCAAATCTGGACGAAGTGACACTGGATCCCTTCGGATTTTACGGGGATTGCAAAACCTTGCGTATATATCCATTTTGTAAATTTGTAAAAAAGAAGCTTTTCCTACATGGCCGAAACATGCAATTACTCATGAGTCTTCTGTTTGCACCACATGATTTATTTTCCATTTACTTTTCACGCAATAGCTTGTTATAATGGACAAAATGCGATCCGTTCAATACAATCACCCAACGGAAAGCACAAAGATAAAAGTAATCAGAAATGGAGCAAACATAATGAAACACATATTGCGACGGGGCATATCAGCCTTGCTGGTAACGATTTTGCTATGGCAATGTGTTCCCGTAGCTTTGGCCACCACAGAGAATACAACAGTTGGAGAGACCATCGCCATCACCGAGAAGGTGTTTCCCGATGCAGCTTTTCGGAAATGGCTGGAAAATCCGGCTAATATCAGCGGATACGGCGCGGATGGCGTGCTAACGATGGAGGAGTTGTCTAATATTCACTCCATTGATGTAGCCAATCAGAATCTGACGACGCTGCAAGGCATAGAAGTCTTTTTTGCACTTGAATCGCTTGATTGTAAAAACAACGCGTTGACTGCGCTGGATGTCACTAAGAACACCGATCTAAAACATCTGCACTGCGCCTTTAACCGCATCTCATCACTTGATGTGTCTGGGCTGAAAGAGTTGATCTCGCTCAACTGCGAGAGCAATGGTATGACGGCACTGGACCTGACAGGTTGTTCTGCGCTGGAGATTATCTATTGCCGCAATAACAATC
>CALXAZ010000161.1 GCA_944386395.1 uncultured Clostridia bacterium | reverse complement strand
CGTTGCGGGAAGCTGCGTCGCCTGTGTGATGGAGGGCTCTCGCCCTGTTCTTGCAGAAGTTCAGGCTCTTCTCACTCCTACGGGTTATGGAAATCCGCGCCGGATGGCTGCAGGCATCGATTATAATAGAGCAATGCTTCTACTTGCGGTGCTCGAAAAGCGCGCCGGGTATGTTGTTTCCAACTGCGACACATACATAAATGTCGTAGGCGGTCTGAAACTGGACGAGCCTGCCGCAGATCTTCCGGCTGTTCTGGCGATTGCTTCGAGCGTAAGCGATCGCTCCGTAGGAGACGATATCGCCGCTTTCGGCGAGGTAGGTCTTGCCGGCGAGCTTCGTTCTGTATCAAACGCAGAGCAAAGACTAACCGAGATTGCACGGCTCGGCTTTAGGCGCTGCATTGTCCCGTCGCGCGGCACCTCAAAGATTGCCGTTCCATCTGGGCTTGAAGTGATACGTGCTTCAAGCCTTTCTGACGCACTCCATGCAGTACTCTAGGAGGAAACTATGGATATTGCAATAATTGGCGGAGGAGCCGCTGGAATGATCGCTGCAATACGCGCCAAGGAAATCATGCCCCATGCGGAAATTTCAATATTAGAACGTATGGACAGAGTTGGTAAAAAGCTGCTCGCTACGGGAAACGGACGCTGCAATTATACAAACACTTCTATAGACATCAAAAATTATCACGGCAAAGCTACCGATTTTATTTCCCATGCACTCAAATACTTTTCAAACAATGATGTTATCAGATTTTTCAGAAAGCTCGGGGTATTGGAGCGAGCAGAAGAAAACGGAAAGATCTTTCCCTATAGCGGACATGCTTCCGCAGTGCTTGATGCACTTCGCTTTGAGCTTGAACGTCTTTCTATCAAATCTATTTGTGGGTTTGAGGTAAAATCTGTAACCCTTTGTGTAGACGGCTTTAACATATCTTCTGCGGATGGAAGAAATCTACGCACTAAAGCTGTAATTGTAGCAACCGGCGGAAAAGCTTCTCCCTCCCTTGGCTCAAACGGATCGGGGTTTGACATACTCCAGAGTCTCGGACATACCGTTACATGTCTTTCTCCTGCTCTTGTCCAGCTTCGCTGTGATTCAGGAGATGTCAGACCTCTTCAGGGCTTGAAGCTCCTTGCCACCGCATGGGCATGCCACAGCAGCAAAAAGCTATTATCAGATAATGGCGAAGTGCTCTTTACCTCATATGGTCTTTCCGGACCCCCTATTTTTCAGCTATCTTCGCTTGTAGCTATGGGCAAATGCAACAGGATAAGCCTTGACGCTATGCCTGAAATTGATGCCAATGAGCTTATGAGTATGTTATATTCCCGCCGCCGTGAGCTTTCGCACCTATCAGCTGAGAATTTCTTTTCGGGGCTCTTTCACCGCCGTATCGGGAACCTCATATGTCGCCGAAGCGGTATTGAAAAGCTTTCTATACGTGTAAAAGATATCGATAACCTCACCTTAAAAAACATGGTTTACAATATTAAAGATCTCTCCTTTAGAATTTCAGGCTTAAACGGCTGGGAAAATGCGCAGGTAACCGCAGGCGGCGTATCAACTTCCGAATTCTCCCCTTATAGTATGGAATCTAAGCTTTTCCCAGGTCTGTTTGCTGCAGGAGAGGTACTAGATATTTTTGGCGACTGCGGAGGATACAACTTGCAGTGGGCATGGAGCTCCGGAAGGCTCGCTGGTGAGTCTGCCGCACTCTTCGTTAGGAGGCACTGATGCTAAAATTTCAAAATATTCGCATGCCCATAGGTTTCTCAGCAGATGACCTACTGAAAGCCACATCCAAAAGCCTTAACATCCCGGCAGATCATTTGAAAAACTTCCGGCTTGTTAAAAAATCTCTTGATGCACGCAGAAAAAATGACATTCACTACGTCTGCTCTGTAAGCTTTGAGTTCCAAAACGAGGATAGTTTGCTCTGTATCGATGGAATAACAAAAGCACATCCATTTAACTACCATATTCCAAAGGTCTCACACAATATTTCTCCAGTAATAATTGGCAGCGGACCCGCAGGGCTCATGGCAGGACTTGTACTTGCACGCGCCGGGCTCAAACCGGTTATCATTGAACGGGGACGACCGGCAGATGAAAGGAAAAAAAGTGTCGAAGGCTTTTGGCATGGCAACCCTCTCGATCCGGAGTCAAATGTCCAGTTTGGCGAAGGCGGCGCTGGTACGTTTTCAGACGGAAAGCTAATTACCGGCATTAAAGATCCACGTTGTCGATTTGTTATCGAAGAATTTTTCAAGGCCGGCGCCCCAGAAGAAATTCTTTATCTCTCCTCGCCACATATCGGAACAGACAATCTGATTAAAATGGTACAAAATATACGCCGGGAAATAATATCTCTCGGCGGAGAATGTCGGTTTTCACACAAGCTTGTTGGCATAACCTCAAAGAATTCAACTCTACAAGCTCTGAGGATTGTATCACGCGGCAAAGAATATGAGCTTCCTGCTGAGTTTGCGATACTTGCAATCGGTCACAGCGCACGTGACACATTCGACATGCTTTATGATTCTGGGCTTCAAATGCTCCAGAAACCGTTTTCTGCTGGCGTTAGAATAGAACATCTTCAGGAAAAGATAGATATAGCTCAATATGGAGAGAACCTAGGGCTACCTCCCGCAAGCTATAAGCTATCTACTCATCTTAAAAGCGGAAGAGATGTCTATACTTTCTGCATGTGTCCTGGAGGCGTGGTGGTTGCTGCCGCTTCTGAGCCTAATTGTGTCGTTACAAATGGAATGAGCTTTTTTTCCAGAAATGAAGTTAATGCAAACAGCGCTCTACTTGTAAATGTCATGCCCTCAGATTTTCCCTCCTCTCATCCCCTGGCAGGTGTCGCTTTTCAAAGGGAGCTAGAAAAAAGGGCATTTACTGCTGGAGGTGGAAATTATTGCGCTCCTGCTCAAACAGTTGGAGATTTCCTTGCAAATCGTGTAACTGTAAATTTTGACAAGGTTTCGCCGTCCTATCTTCCTGGTGTTCTTGGCGCTGACCTCAAAAAAATCCTTCCAAATTTTATTTCCGCATCTATCGAAGAGGCTCTTCCCATATTTGATAAAAGGCTTCATGGCTTTGCCTCTTATGATGCAGTGATGACCGGTGTTGAGACCCGTTCCAGCTCTCCTGTACGTATAATCCGTAATGAATCCTTTCAATCAAATATCTACGGTCTCATCCCATGTGGAGAGGGGTGCGGATATGCTGGAGGCATAATGTCTGCTGCCGTAGATGGCATAAAGTGCGCAGAAGCTATAATATCCACTCTTTGCTTGAAATAGGACCTTCTTATGTACAAACTCTACTGACCGTTACCCGGTCCTGTAAACATCGAAATCTATCTCCTTTTTATAAAACTCTATGCAAGCAAGAAATCGCAAGCATAGAGTTTTTACAGTTTAAAGTTAAAGTTTTCTACATTTGATTCTTCCCACAGCCTCCGAAATAAATTATAAGACCGGAACGGCTCTGCCTTTCCGGTCTTATAAAATAACTGCACCCGCCGGTAATTTGGAGGGCTTATAGCTTAAAGAACAAGAATTTTTGTCTTATCATTTTCTATGGTCAAATGGACATGCGTTGGATGCTGCTCGTAATTATCGATTATTGCCGAAGCAATACCATCCTCCACTTCCTTCTGAATGAGCCTTCTGAGATTACGTGCTCCGTATGTTATAGAATAAGATTTTTTAACCAGATATTCTTCTGCTGCTCCATCCCACGTAAATTCAAGCTGCTTTTCTTTTAAAGCATTTTTGAGATCTCCCAGCATAATGAGTACTATCTTTGAGAAATCCTGCTCTGTCAGCTGGTTGAACGCCACCACCTCATCTATGCGGTTAATAAACTCAGGACGCATTATTTCGCTTAAAGCTTTTATTGCTTTTTCCTTCGCCTGTGCAGATACTGAACGGTCAAAGCCCAACGATCCGCTGCCTTTAAGCTCACTGCCAGCATTTGAAGTCATTATAATTACCGTATTTTCAAAATTGACCTCTCTGCCATGTGCATCGGTCACTCTTCCATCATCAAGTATCTGAAGCAGTACATTCAGCACATCTGGATGCGCTTTTTCGATCTCATCAAAAAGCACAACAGAATATGGCTTCCGTCTTATCTTTTCTGTCAGTTGTCCCGCTTCATCATATCCAACATATCCAGGAGGCGCCCCTATAATCCTGGAAACTGAATGTTTTTCCATAAACTCTGACATATCAAGCCGAATGAGCGATTCTGGGCTGTCAAAAAGATCCTTTGCCAGAGTTTTTACAAGCTCGGTCTTTCCAACTCCTGTAGGGCCAACGAATATAAATGATACAGGTTTATGTTTGGCTGATATGCCAACTCTTCCACGTCTTATCGCTGCAGCAACCGCATCTACCGCTTCGTCCTGACCTACTATACGGGTCTTAAGGCGTTCGGAGAGATTTTTCAGCCGTTCAAATTCAGCCTCCTGTATGCTCGAAGCCGGTATCTTTGTCCAAAGCTCAATAACCCTTGCCAGGTTCTCAACTGTCAACTCAGGAAGATTTTTCGTTGCAGCGTCCAATCGTGCATTCAGCTGTATCTCACGGCTTCGCAGCATCGCAAGCTTCTGATATGCCTCCGGCGAACTGTCTGCCATCAGAGCTTCTCGCTCTGCACCAATTTCCTTCAGGTCTTTTGTCACACTGTCTCTTTCTGCTATGTTTTTATCCCTCAGATTAACATCAGAACATGCTTCATCGATAAGATCTATCGCTTTGTCGGGAAGAAAGCGATCCGTTATATATCTTTCACTGAGCACAACCGCCTGTCTTGCGATATAATCGGAAATCTTCACGCCATGAAAATTCTCATAATAATGTGCAACACCCTTTACAATCTCCACCGCCTCGTCTATTGACGGTTCGTTTACAGTTACAGGCTGAAACCTGCGCTCAAGCGCGGCATCTTTTTCTATGTGCTTTCGGTATTCAGCAAAAGTTGTCGCCCCTATTACCTGTATCTCTCCGCGTGAGAGAGCCGGTTTTAGGATATTTGCCGCGTTCATTGAGCCCTCGGCATCCCCTGCTCCTACAATATTGTGTACTTCATCTATCACAAGTATTATATTCCCAAGCCGCTTTATTTCCTCAATAAGACCTTTCATGCGGCTTTCAAACTGTCCCCGGAACTGGGTTCCGGCAACAAGCGCTGTCAGGTCGAGCAGATATACCTCTTTCTCGCGCAGCTTTTCAGGCACATTTCCCTCTGCCACGCGCTGAGCAAACCCCTCTGCGATAGCAGTCTTTCCCACACCTGGCTCCCCTATCAGGCACGGGTTATTCTTTTGCCTTCTGTTTAGTATCTGTATCACGCGCTCTATCTCGGTATCACGCCCTACAATATTATCAATTTTCCCTTCAAGCGCCTTTCGGGTAAGCGATATACAATAATTTTCAAGAAATTTTCTCTTATTTCCACCTTTTTGTTTGTCACGTTCACGCGTATTAGGTGCTCCAAAAGCAGGACCACCTTCTCCCGCACCGCCTGGATTCCCTGGGCTTCCTGGATTGCCAAATAGCCGGTTGAGAAATGGGAACGTAGCCGTTTTTCCATCTTCAGTGTTATCTTCATCCTCACCGGTCGGCACAAGCCCTTCCTCACCACCAAGGGCATTCATCAACTCGCCTGTCATCGCCTCAACATCATCGGGCGTTATTCCCATTTTCTCCATCATGTCATTTACAGGTTTTATCCCAAGTTCCTGTGCACATTTGAGGCATATCCCCTCGTTTATTGTCTTTCCATTTTCAATTTTGGTAATAAAAATCATTGCCAGATTTTTTTTACATCTTGAGCAAAGTGTTGGCTGCATAAATACCTCCATATGAGTTTTGCCTTTTGCCTATTTAGATTTATTTTTTTATAACAAGGCACACAAACCGCCACCCATAATATACCAACGCACAAAGTGTAAGTATAAGGGCAACTGTTATCATAACCGTTGACGTAGGATGCGGTATTTCAAATAACATAAGTGAAAGGCACGTAATAAAAAATACCACTGTCGCCAGCTTTCCTATCACAGTAGATGGAATAACCTCATCCAAACGCCTATACATCATAAGCGCTCCAAGTCCCATGAGCACTTCTTTAATCACAAAAATAATAACTATCCATACTGGTATTATCCCCTTAATCGTAATCGAAATAAGGGCTGCCGCCGTCATACATTTATCAGCCAGCGGATCAAGTATTTTCCCCAATGAAGTTATCATATTGTACTTTCTAGCAATATATCCGTCTAAAACATCGGTGAAAAATGCTATTGCAAAGATCAGCCCAGCAAATTTGCTGGCATTTTCCGTTCCAGAAAAAAATACCACTATAAACACCGGTACCATTATAAGGCGGAAAATAGAAAGTACATTCGGCACATTCATTTGATTTTTCATTCTTTACCCTCACATTACATTCAGAGAGAAAATGGATTTATTCCAGCAAAAAATTTATATAGTACAGTCTTTTCGATTACTTCTGGTGAAATCACACTATCGAAAATCCCAGCAAT
>CALXAZ010000160.1 GCA_944386395.1 uncultured Clostridia bacterium | reverse complement strand
ACAAGAGCAACCCCCATTGCCAGCACCGCTGCTCCCTGCAAAAAACTCTGTTTCTTTGCCATATACCGAACCAAGCCTTTCTTAATGTCTCTTTGCAGAGCGTTTACTTAACGCCGCAGACTGTGGGGAGAACGTATCTCTCCATCTCATATTTAGCTCTTTCGATATCGAGCGTGAGAAACTCCCCGTCCTTATATATTATTTCACCACGCACCATATTCATCACCACATCGCTTCCCCTCGCTGAAAACACCAGATTAGACATTACATCGTGGCACGGAGTAAGGTGAGGTCTGTCAAAATCAAGTACCGCTATGTCTGCGTCAAATCCTTCCCGCAGCCTTCCGCTATCTTCTCTCCGCTGCGCCCTTGCCCCATTTACAGTCGCCATCTCTATTGCCTCAAAAGCCGTTATCATCTTCGGGTCAAAAGTTGTCGCTTTGTGTATAAGCGCCGCCAGCTTAATCTCTTCAAACATGTCATGCGAATTATTCGAGCTCACACCATCCGTCCCCAGAGCAATATTTATCCCAGCCCGCTTCAGCTCTGGAACAGGCGCTATCCCTGAGGCAAGCTTCATATTGCTCACCGGATTGTGTACAGCCGTAGCCCCACTTTCTGCCATAAGCCTTATGTCATCCCCGCTCACCCATACACAGTGTGCCGCGTTTACCGGCACATCAAACACTCCACAGTCCGCAAATACTCTCGCAGGCGTCCTGCCATACTTCTGTATGCACTGCTCATGCTCAGATTTTGTCTCGGACAAATGCAGGTGTATTCCCAGAGAGTTTTCCGCTGCAAATTCTGCCACTGATCGCCACACCTTTTCATTTGATGTATATTCACCGTGTATGCATGCGTCCACCAGTATTCTTCCTCCGTCAGCGCCGTTCCAGCGTCCCAATAGCTCTGATGTCTCAACAGCGGACGGATATGTCCTGAAGTCAAATTCGTCCGAAAAACATGTCAGCCCACGTGCAATATTCATCTTCAACCCTGCCGCTTCCGTATGCTCCGCTATTGTGTCGCAGAACATGTACATATCGGAAAATGACGATATTCCTGATGCCATCATCTCGGCAAGTCCGATGTCCGTACATGCCGCGACAGCCCTATCATCCAGCCGGTCCTCTGCCGGGAATATGTATTGATTAAGCCAAGTCTGGAGGTCATATCCATCGGCATATCCACGGAAGGCCGTCATAGGCACATGGGTATGGCAGTTTATGAGCCCGGGAATGGCTACCTTGTGCCTCCCATCTATCCTCTCAGCCTCGCACTCAGGGCGGACTGTCCCCAAGTATGCTATTTTCCCGTCCTTTACATGTATATACGCACCTTTTATCACCGGCTCGTCCCTGTCCATAGTCACTGCCGTGATGTTTTCAAATAAATACTCCATGTTGCTCCTTAGACAGTTATTTATAGTTACATTCTTTCAAGACATCCTGTGACCAGGGCTGAAAAGCGCCCCTTTGCCTCGGCAGCCGCATCGAGCACCTCCTGCTCGCTGAGCTCCACACCGGTTATTCCCGCTGCCATGTTTGATATGAGCGAAAATCCCAATATCCTCATCCCGCAGTGCCGCGCCGCTATCACCTCAGGCACAGTCGACATTCCGACAGCGTCGGCGCCGAGCACACGGGCCGCCCTTATTTCTGCCGGAGTCTCGTACTGAGGTCCCGGAAAGTACATATATACCCCTTCCCGCAGCTCGATCCCCTGTTCAGCCGCCACCCTATGGGCAATACCGCGAAGCTCCGGAGTATATGCCGCGGTCATGTCATTGAACCTGGGACCAAACTCAGGTATATTTTCACCCGCAAGAGGCGTATCCTGAAAAAGCTTTATATGGTCGGTTATCAGCATGATATCTCCGGGGGAGAATTCCCGGTTTACCCCGCCGGAGGCATTTGTCACTATCATTGTCTCTGCTCCAAGCAACCTCGCAACTCGAACCGGATATGATACTTCCTCCATCGTATGCCCCTCATAGCAGTGCATACGTCCCTGCATTATGCAGACATTTTTCCCTCCAAGCTTGCCCAGTACGAGATTGCCCGCATGCCCGGGTGCCGTGGACGGGCAAAAGTTTGGGATGTCCTCATAGCTTATCTTCATGGCTTCCCCGCACATATCCCCCAAAAAACCGAGCCCCGAGCCCAGTATCAGCAGCACATCCGGCTTAAAGCTACCGATATATCCGGATATCGCCTCCGTGCTGCGCTTATAATCTGAAAAGCTGTACATATCTTCCCTTTCCGGATATCTAAATATCCTCAATATATAAAAACCCCCGGTCGGTAACACTGAACAGCACCCCGGTTGCCGGCGGTTTATGCCGTAGCAACAGGGGCGCTGCATATACTGCCGGGGATATCCTTTTAATCGAGCACAGCACCGCACTTAGGGCAGAAGCGGTCCTCCTTGGAACATATGTTGCCACAGTCTGGATTTGGGCATTTTTTTGTTCTTCGGCTCTCTTCGAGCTTTGCCCGCGCCTCGGCAATGGCATCGCTTATGGCATCTGCCTCAGCTATGATCTCCTGTAGTCTCCCTGTGTCTGCGTCCGGGTTGGAATTTGCCTCGTACACTATCTTACCCATCTCAACAAACTTGTCGCTAAGCTCGTTTTCAAGCTCACCTATGCGGAAATTAAGCTTTGTCTGGTCTACAATCTCTCCTGCCAGCCTGCCAGCCTTTTCTGCCGTGCGCTGTGCCGACTGTCCTGCCACCACAGCCTTCGACTTTATGCTCTTTATGATATCTTTTACCCTATCTTCCATAATATTCTTCTCCTTTTCTGTGGTTTTCGTCCATGCCCTTTGCCTACATTGTAGCATAGGCTTTTATAAAAGTACAGAAAAATGCCGCTGTGTGCCGATATTTTAGAGAAGGTTTACGTCTCCGTTATATTCAAGGCCCCCGATAAACTCACGTATCAGCGATGTCGGCGGCAGATAATCGGCGCTGAGCGGCTCAAACAGCTCAAGCGCATCCCGGAGCTTCATTATCTCATTATAGCGTGGCACATTCTCCCTTATACCATCAAACAACCCATCTGCAAATGTCTTGAGCACAGACACTTCGTATTGCAGAGAAGAGTCGAATATCACATCAGCACTGTTTTTGTGGGGAGAGATATACTTTTTCTCGCCCCGCCTCAGATTTTCCCACATACCAAAGGTCTCTGCCGGCGAAGTCCCGCGAAACTGTCTGTCACGTATTGCCCTGCGGAGTATACGTATCCACGTGCCCTTAAAGACAACTCCGTTTTCCTCTATATTTGAACGCGCAGAAATATATACCTTTGTTGCGTTTTTTCCCTCTCCGTGCCCGCAAACATCGCTATTGAGGGCATGTATCCCCTCGAATATTGCAACCTCGTTTTCCCCTATATGGAGCGGTCGCGTTTCAACAGGATCGCGGCGCTGCTCAGTAAAAATAAATTTTGGAACATAAATAGTCTCTTTAGCTCCTATCATGTTAAAGTGCTTTGTTAGCAGCTCTATATCAAGGCACTCTGGCGACTCAAAGTCGTAATTTCCCCATTCATCCCTTGGCGACGTCTCCGGATCAACGTCTTTATAATAATCATCAAGAGAGATGGTGTGCGTCTTTATCCCCATTCTCTCAAGCTCTGCGTCTATATTATGCGCCGTCGTCGTTTTCCCTGAGCCGCTCGGTCCAGAAAGCAGCACTACCCGACTTTTTCCTATATTTCCGGCAATCGTCTCTGCGGCTCGGCGTACATTACCAAAATATTTCCTGTCGCACTCAGCTACAAATTCTGCCGGCTCCTCCCGGACCCTTCTGTTTATCTCTTCCAGTTTATACGCCATGTCCTCCTCCTTTTCCAGTTCATATTTTCCCTGATATCTGTAACAAAAATTCACGCAGCTTTATATTATCTTTTTCGATTTTTTCCCTGTCTGCTATATACTCGCGCGGATACTTGCTATTTGATAGCCTTTTTATTCTCGCTCCATCAACAAGCTTCGTTACTGCTCCCGCGCCAAAGGACAATATCGTCTGAAATTCTTCCATGATGCAAACATTGTATATCCCCTCGCTTCCCGGCTTTGCCCAACCGGTATTTTCAAGCGACGCTGCCATATATTTCTGCCTGTAAAGATAATATGGATTATATCCTTTATTATAAAGTGCAGGAAAAGCAAAGTCCAGCATTCTCTCAACATTTTCAGGCGCAGGAATATTTCCTGCAGAAGCTTCTCCGCTCTTTATGTCCGAGCCGCGCTTCAGCGCCAGAGTATGTACTGTTATATTCTCCGGATTTAGCCTCAGCACCTCCTCTATCGTATGCGCAAAGCCATCGGGCGAGTCTCCAGGGAGCCCCGCTATCGTATCCATATTGATACAGCCGAAGCCCACCCTTCGTGCAATCTCATATGCCTCTATAACATCCTCAGGAGTATGCGGTCTCCCACAAAGCTCCAAAACCTTTCCCATCATCGACTGGGGGTTTATGCTTATCCTGCCGGCGCCATGCTCCCTTATGACCCCCAGCTTCTCCTCGGTTATCGTATCGGGACGTCCTGCCTCAACAGTATATTCTTCCAGTCCCTCCACTGGTAGAAAGCGCGCTATGCTGTCCATAACACGCCCAAGCTGCTTGGCTGACAGTGAGGTGGGCGTGCCACCGCCGATGTATGCCGTATCAACCTGTATCCCCAGCTCCCTGAGGGTATTCCCCTTTATCTCAAGCTCCCTGCACAGAGCGTCTATATACGGCTCCACAAGCGCCGAGGCACGCCCTATCTCCGAGCTTACAAACGAGCAGTAACTGCATCTAGATGGGCAGAACGGTATCCCTATATATACCGACAGCCTTCCCTCTCTTCTCGAGTTGCGCACTTCACGTCCGAATATCGCGGCAGCCTCTGCAAGCTTTACCCTCTCCGGGCTCACAAAATATCTGTCCTCCATCATTCTGGAGGTCTCCGATGGGGACATCCCTCCGTCAAGAAACCTGACAAACAGCTTTGCCGGGCGCACTCCTGTCAGAGCCCCCCACGGATAGCTCCTCCCGGTCACCTCACGCGCCGCTTTAAATGCGGCAATCTTGAGGGCATGTGTACAAAGGCGCGTCCTCTCATTTTCGTCAGCTCCTCGAATATCCGCACGCGCAAACGCTCTTGCCTCCCTGCCTTTGTATTTTATCCTCGCGGATGCCGTTGCGTACCTCTGCCCAAAGCTCAGGCAAGAAACAAGCTCGTCCCCGTCCTCAGCTCCCGCCTTTTCACCAAACAGGGCAACCACCGTCTGCTCAAGCGCGTACTTATAGTCATGTCCCTCAAAAATAAGCTTCATATTTCCTCCAAAATACCGTTGTCCTAGAATATTTCTTCTCCGCACGCATACGCATGCGCCTGCAACATATTTCGGTTTCTTCTGCGCTCGGTTTCAAGGGTCGTCCCCTCATCGTGACCTGGCAGCACGTCATAATCCCCTTCAAGCTGGTACAACCTTTCAAGAGAATTCAGCATTTCAGTGTAGCTCCCTCCGGGAAGATCACACCTCCCGCAATCCCCCGCAAAAAGAGTATCCCCAGTAAAAAGGGTCTGCCCACAGCGTATGACGGCCGAACCTTTGGTGTGTCCAGGAGTGAGAATATATTCAAACTCAAGCCCTCCGGCTGTATACCGGCTGCCGTCCTGGGCGATATGGTCCGGTTTCTCGGGCACAAGCTCGAGGTGTACCCTGCCTGCAAGCGAGCTTTCCGGGCTTTCAAGGCATCCGGCGTCCCCTCCTGCAATGATTATTTCCGCCCCTGTGGACGCTTTTATCCCGTGTACCCCCATTATATGGTCAAAATGCCCATGCGTAAGCATTATATACTTTAGCTTCAGCCCTTTCTCTGAAATGACACCGAGCAGACGTTCCTCGTCCCCGCCCGGGTCCACCATGACCGCCTCCAGGCTCTCATCGTAGACAATATAGCAATTTGCTGCGCCTACCCCTACAACATATCTATCTATACGAAGCATATTCCCTCCTAAATTTTGCAATATACAGCGGTTTTCCCCGTCTTTTTTTCGATAAACGCCCTGAATTTCTCAGGGCTCCCCTTCTTAAAGTGCGGCTTTGGCACTATATAGCAAAGCTGCTTTGTTACAAACAAAAAATAAAAAAGCTTTGTCTCAACGACCTCGGTTATCGCCGAGTAGAGCTGCCTGTCCTCGCCCTGTTTGCCCCTTATTGTTATCCCGTCTTTGTCAAACATAAAGTCAAGCCTGAGCGGGTTTCTCCTCACCTCGGCCCGTCCCATCATCATCTGAGCAGAGATCTTGTATCCAGCAAAATGCACCGCAAACGCAAATATTGACACTGCCGCTGCAAGCAGATAATTTTTGCTGTATCCCACAGCGGCAAACCCGTATATTCCATACACAGCTGCCGCTCCCCCTATCGCACAGAGTATCGTCGCCGCTATCTTTCCCTGATGTCTGTACATCATTTTTGCAAACGCAAGATACACCGTTTTGTTGTATGCGGTCTTCACCTCAAACTTAGCATCCATCTTTAAAGCTCCCTATCTGTTCCTTTTCATCATTTTCTCAGTGTCCATGATTATCGTCACCGGTCCGTCATTTATCGATGAAACTGCCATATCCGCACCAAAAACCCCCGTCTGCACTTCTCGGTCACCCGCGCGGCAAAGCTCTACAAATTTTTCATAGAGCGGCTCTGCTACCTCGGGACCCGCCGCTCCAGTAAAGGACGGGCGCCGCCCATGGCTGCAATCAGCCGCAAGAGTAAAGTTCGACACCACTATCATCGCCCCTTTGACGTCGTCTAGCGACAGGTTCATCTTTCCCGCCTCATCTTCAAATACGCGCAAGCCCGTTACCTTGCCCGCAAGGTATTCAGCTTCACTCTCCCTGTCGCCCGGCACAACCCCCAAAAGCACAAGGAAGCCTCTCCCTATATACGCTCTGGTCTCACCGCCTATTGTCACCGAGGCACTCTTTACCCTTGTTATAACAGCAATCATTTTATCCCACCTATATACTATTTGTGATATTTTCCGCCTTCGCTTATATTGAACGCACGGTATATCTGCTCCAGCAGCATTACCCTTGCAAGATGATGAGGAAATGTCATCTCAGACATCGACAGCCTGTAATCCGCCCGATCCTTTATCCTCTCTGCAAGCCCGTTTGAACCCCCGATTATAAATACCAGCCGGGATATTCCCCTCGATGCTATTGCCAAAAGGTTCTCTGCCAGCTTTTCTGATGACATCTGTCGCCCTTCTACACATAAAGCAAAAACCGCAGCCCTCTCAGGTATTTCCATCCGGCGGGCCTCTGCCTCAAGTGCTGCGGAGATCTCTGCGCCGGACGGTTCCTTTGGAAGCTGCGTTTCCGGAATCTCTGTAATTGTAAGCCTGCAATATGCGCCGAGCCTCTTCTCATACTCTGCCGCGGCAGCGATATAATACTTCTCTTTCATTTTGCCGACGCATATTATGTTAACCCAAATCATTATGTCTCCTAAAAATTATATGGGCGATCAGCCCCATCCGGCGGCGCCACCGTCACTTCTATCCCATCTTCAAGGCTCGCGCCAAGCTCGCTCAGTGCAGCGTTTATCTCGTCTGCCGCAAGGGCGGGTGTATTATTCTCGCGGCTCAGATGGCACAGGGTTATCCGTCTTGCTCCACCGCTCACTATATCCCTCACCAGATCCGCACAATCTATATTGGAAAGATGCCCTCTCCTGCTCAAAATCCTGTGTTTCAAGTACTCTGGATATGGTCCATTGACCAATGAAAAAAGATCATGATTTGCCTCTATAAACAGGCAATCGCAGCCTTCCACCGACTGCCTGACCTCTTCCGTCACACATCCAAGATCGGTTGCATAGCCAAGCTTCTTTTTACCTACAAAAAACGTAAATCCGAGACTTTCCGGAGTGTCATGCGGCGTTGCAAATGCCTCTATTCCTATGTTTCCTATCTCAAAGCTGCTCCCTGCCGCTATCTCCGAAAAATAATTATGTAAACACGGAGCTTTTTCTAAAACCCCGTTTGCAGTCCCTCTGCTCATATAAAGCGGCGCCTTTATCTGCTTATAAAGTACAGAAAGCCCCTTGACATGGTCTATATGCTCATGTGTTATAAGCACACCCGCAAGCTCTCCAGGGCGTATACCATATTCCCTCAGTCCCGCCGTTATCCTCCTTGCCGAAACACCCGCATCTATCAATATATGCGTTTTCCCATCAGAAAGAACAGCACAATTCCCAGAAGAACCGCTTGCAATAGTTGTTAAAAAAGGCATTTTCCGCTCCTTCTAAACCACTAACCTACGTCCGCCATTTCGTCCTGCTCTACAAGCTCAACTCGCTCGATATCAGCACCCAGCCCCTTGAATTTTGAGATTATATCCTCGTATCCTCTCTCTGTAAAATGAACGTTCCTTATCTCAGTGCACCCATCAGCGCACAGCCCAGCTATTACAAGAGCAGCACCCGCCCTCAGGTCGCTTGCCCGAAGCTTTGCCCCTGTAAGCTTTTTCACTCCTTCAATTACGGCAACCTTTCCATCCACCTGTACCTTGGCACCCATTCTCTTCAGCTCGTCCATATATTTAAAGCGGTTATCGTATATACCCTCTGTTATCATCGATGTGCCCTCCGAGATGCAGAGCACAGCTGATATCTGCGGCTGCATGTCTGTCGGAAAACCCGGATACGGCAGCGTCCTTACGTTTGTCGACTCCAGCTTCCCCGTCCTTCTGACAAGCATATATTCGTCGCCTTTCTCAAACTCGACTCCCATTTCCTCAAACTTTACAGCTATGCACTCTAGATGCTTTGGTATTACGTTTTTTATCATTATTTCCCCGCCTGTCGCGGCAACAGCAGCCATAAATGTTCCCGCCTCTATCTGGTCTGGGATAATACTATAAGTTACTCCACGCAGACTTTCTACTCCACGTATACGTATCACATCGGTGCCCGCTCCCTTTATATCAGCACCCATACTGTTAAGAAAGTTCGCCAGGTCAACTATATGCGGCTCCTTGGCAGAATTTTCTATTACAGTTTGCCCCTCGGCAAGTACCGCTGCAAGCATAACATTTATCGTGGCTCCAACGCTTATATCGTCGAAATACACCTTTGCCCCAACAAGACGCCCACCTTTCGCCGATGCGTATACACGCCCTCCATTAACTTCTACATCGGCTCCGAGAGCTTCAAACCCCTTAATATGGCGATCTATCGGGCGAACTCCGAGATCGCATCCTCCCGGCATTGCTGCCACAGCATGTCCAAATCTCCCCAGCATCACGCCTATCATATAATATGAGGCTCGCATTTCACGCATGGCATCGTCATCAGCCGGGATATCTCGCACGCCTCTGGAATCTATTTCTACAGTGCTCTTGTTTATCAGCCTGACCTTTGCACCAAGACCCCTGATAACCTCGAGCATCAAAGTAACATCACTTATCTTAGGAACATTTTCGATACGGCAAACATCATTTGCAAGAAGAGCTCCTGCAATTATCGGCAGCGCTGCATTTTTTGCTCCACTTATAGATACTGAGCCCCTGAGCTGCCTTCCTCCATTGATAACATATTTTGTCATTACCTATCATACCTTTCGTGACTCTGTGTATCCTCTTGCAGGCATCCTGCTTTGCTGAAACCCTGAGGTCCAGTCTGGGATATGTCATGTATTTGTATATATAGTGTGTAAAAGCCCATATTTATATATCAGATGATTCTTTGAAATTTTAAAATCCAATATTTCTTAAATCCACCCGTCCATCAAGCTTTCAACGATTGTATTATGTCACCGTTGCACTCTGCCTAAACCGGAAATTTGAACGCTCAAATTTAAGGTCGCTATTCGATATTATAGCATATACGGCAGAATATTCAAGCCAAATATTACTTAAAAAGAATAAAAATAGCTGACAACATACACGTATGATCTCAAAATATGCTTTTTATCAGTACATATGTACTTTTTATGTAAACCAGTATTACAGCTCTAAAAATATCTCGAGCGTTATTGCATCTATATATGTCACCCCACCGCTGTGCTCTATCTGCCACACAGGGGAAAATCTCGTATATCCCGGCGCCGATAAAGAAGCTGCATATCCCAGCTCCAGGTCGGTTATCTCACATCCTCCTTCCATATCGTCCGCAAACACAAGCAGCGCCGCAGAAGCGGACTTTGATGGTACATCTGAGCAGATATAGACCTCTCCAAATATACGCGAACCCTCAAACCGGAACATTCCCTCCGAGTCGAAGTACATCTGATAGTTAATGTTATATACAGCAACCCCATCTATCGTCTGCACTCCGTAAACAAGAAATTCATTTTTTTCAGTAAGTAT
>CALXAZ010000159.1 GCA_944386395.1 uncultured Clostridia bacterium | reverse complement strand
GCGGGGTGAAATTCCCCACCGGCGGTGAGGCAGCTTGCTGCCGAGCCCGCGACTCCCTTATGGGACTGAACCGGTGAGATTCCGGTGCCGACGGTAGAGTCCGGATGAAAGAAGGAAGCAGAGCTTTTTATTTTGGCTTTGCGCCCCCGCTGAGGCGGGGGCTTTTTTTTGTGTGTGAAGGTTTGCAAATAATTTTATAAGGGGTCTTTATTATGCAATCAGTTCAGACAATGCAGAAAAAGCGGATAAATGTCCGCGCGGTCACGATGACGGGAATGCTTTCGGCTGTGGCGTATGTGCTAATGCTGCTCGATTTCTCAATACCAATCATCCCCAGTTTTGTAAAGATGGACTTTTCCGAGCTCCCCGCGCTGATAGGGGCATTTGCGTTTGGACCGGTGTCGGGAGTTGCCGTCTGCCTTGTTAAAAACCTTCTCCATCTGCTGGTAACGTCGACCGGAGGAGTGGGTGAGCTTGCCAACTTTCTTCTCGGGGCAGCGTTTGTGTTCCCGGCCGGGCTGATTTATAAACGGATGAACTCGCGCAAGGGCGCGCTGATAGGCTCAGTAGTGGCGTCGGCTGTGATGGCAGCGATAAGCCTTCCGGTAAATCTGTACATTACATATCCGTTCTATACGAATTTTATGCCCATGGAGTCGATAATAGGGGCATATCAGGCAATAATCCCGTGGGTAGACAGCCTGACTAAGGCGCTCCTGATATTTAATGTGCCGTTTAACTTTGTGCTCAAGGGGCTTGGCAATGCTTTTATAACCTTTCTCATCTATAAAAAGATATCTCCGCTGCTCAAGGGGAGACATTAAAATAAACCTGACCTGCGCGGTGAAAGAGGACAGACCTGTATATGGTCTGTCCTCTTTTTGGCGGAACAAATAAGGCATATTTTCCAACAGGCAAGGGATCCGGGCAATTGGAGGGCAGGAAATCAAAATACAATAAATCATAAAATTTTCCTAAATCGGTTGATGAACCCGTGTGATAAATGGTACAATAAAGCAAGAGAACAAATATTTGTGAAAAGCGAGGAAAAGACCGGTTTGATACATCTTCTTATAGTTTTTCTCATGGCAATGCTGCCAGTGGTGGAGCTGCGTGGGGCAATACCATATGGGTTTGCGTTTGGGCTTCCGTGGTGGCAGGTGATGGTAGCCAGCATAATAGGAAACATGCTCCCAGTGCCATTCATTATCCTGTTTATAAGAAAGATATTTATGTGGCTAAAGGACAGAAACCGCTTTGCCGGTGCGATATACCGCTTTGAAAAAAAGCTGGAAAAGAAGGCGGAGAAAGTAGTTAGATATCAGATGTTCGGGCTGTTTCTGTTTGTTGCGATACCGCTGCCGGGGACGGGTGCATGGACCGGGGCTGCGATAGCGGCGCTGCTCGACATGAGGCTGAAAAACGCCTTTCCGATGATATTTCTGGGGGTATGCGCGGCAGGGGTGGCGGTCTCTGTGATGATATATGGAGCGGGGACCATTTTTGACGTTTTTGCGGGCTGAAAAATCACATAACGCCTTAAAACCGCATACTATGAGACAAAAGCCCTGACTTGTTGTGCAGGGCAGATGTCTCGGGGGTGTTTTTGTGATTTTTGATATTGTGATAGTGCTCCTTGCCACGACGGGGATAATCTGTTGCGTCAGGTTTGTCTATGGGCTCATGCTGCTGCCGGTGAGGGGAAAGGGCTGCTCTGTCAGCACGGTGATACGTGCCGAGGGGGACTGTCCCGAGCTGCAGAAGGTGTATGATGGGGCAAAATGGCTTGCGGCACAGGGAGGATTCAGGGTAGTCGTGCTTGATGCCGGGATGAGCGGAGAGACGCGCAGGATAGCGCAGAGGCTTGAAAAGGACGGGTCGGTAGAGATATATACTGTGGACAAGTGGCACGAGCTTATGCTGCACGGGATGGTTGGGAAAATTTAAAAATACGAGGAATGTTTACATAAATGGAAAATGCCAGGGAAGAGGTCACGCTTCGCGGGGTAGTGGAGCACGTGATATATCACAACGATGACAATGGATATGCAGTGTTCCGGGTGGAGCTGGATGGCGAGCGTTCGGTGACTGTTGTGGGGACGGTACCATTTGTGGGTGCGGGAGAAGGGGTGGTAGTTACTGGCACATGGGTCCACCATCCTTCCTATGGAGAACAGCTCAAGGCGAGCCGGGCAGAAAGGACGATGCCCGCGGGAGCAGTGGCGATTATGAGGTATCTCGCGGAGGGAAATGTGCCGGGCATAGGACCGGTAACAGCAAAGCGCGTGGTTGAGATGTTTGGAGAAGAGACCTTTGACGTTTTGGAGTCGCACCCAGAGCGGCTGGCAGGGCTACCTGGAATTACGAAAAAAAAGGCGGACAGCATATGCGATGGGTTCAGGCGACAGCTTGGAATGCGGCGGCTGATGGAATATCTGGCAAGTTTTGGCGTTCCTCATAGAACGGCGATACAATTGTATAAGTGGTATGGGAGCATGGCTCTTGAGCTTGTGAGGCAGAACCCTTACATCGTGACCGACGAGGAGCTCGGAGTGGAATTTTCGGTGGCGGACGGGATGGCTCTCCAGCTTGGCTTTAGCGAGGACTGCCCGCAGCGCGCTGAAGCGGGCGTACTGTACGAGCTTAAATATAACACGGGCAACGGGCATGTGTTTATCCCTGGGGAGAAGCTTGTGCCGGCGACGGCGGGGCTTTTAAAAATTGACGAGGATATCTGTGCGTCGGCCCTTTTGCGGCTGTGCCGGGATGGCAGGGTGGTCGAGGAGGAGATATCGGGGCTTGGCGCCTGCTATATAAGAAGGCTTTATGAGGCGGAGAGAGAGACTGCCGCGAGGCTCCGCATGCTGGCGGAGTGTCCTGCCGAGAAGGTGGCAGGACTTGGGAGGCTGATAGAGGGTACGGAGAGGGCACTTGGGATAGAGTATGCGCCGATGCAGCGTGAGGCGATAGCAGCGGCGGCAACCGAACATGTGATGCTGCTCACGGGAGGTCCCGGTACAGGGAAATCGACATCTGTGCGTGGGATGATAGAGATATTTGAGTATCTGGGGCTCAAGACAGTGCTTTGCAGTCCCACGGGGCGGGCGGCAAAGCGGCTGGAAGAGCTTACCGGCAGGGAAGCGGCAACGGTACACCGTCTGCTGGAGGTAGATTTCTCCGGGGAGACGGGGGGGCGGGGTTTCCGCTTTGTACACGGGGAGGACGACCCGCTGGATGCCGATGTTGTGATACTTGACGAGTGCTCGATGGTGGATATAGAGCTTATGTATTCTGTTGTGAGCGCGTTGAAGGGCGGGGCGAGGCTGATACTTGTGGGAGACCCGGATCAGCTGCCGTCTGTTGGACCAGGGAATGTGCTTGGAGATATGATAGCAAGCGGGGTTATTCGGACGGTTAGGTTGACAGAGATATTCCGGCAGGCACAGCTTTCAAACATAGTGATGAGTGCGCACGCAGTAAATAGGGGCGAAATGCCCGAGCTGAGGCAGAAAAGCGGAGATTTTTTCTTTCTGAAGAGAAGAAGCCCACAGGCGGTTGTGGAAACAGTGGTGGATCTATGTACGCGCAGGCTTCCACAGAGCATGGGGATAGAGCCATCGCAGATACAGGTGCTTTCGCCGACGAGAAGGGGAGTTACGGGGACTGAAAATCTCAATAATGCGCTTCAGGCAGTGCTGAATCCTCCGGAAAAGGGAAAGCCGGAGCGCCGTTCAGGGGGGTATATCTTCCGAGAGGGCGATAGGGTAATGCACATAAAGAATAATTATGACCTGATGTGGTCGTCAGAGGATGGATCGAGCGGAATGGGAGTATTCAACGGGGACGTAGGCGAGGTCTGTGGGATAGACAGCCGAGGAGAGAACCTGCTTGTTAAGTATGACGACAGATATGTGACCTATCCATTCCCGCTGCTCGACGAGCTCGAGCCGGCATATGCCATAACGGTACACAAGTCGCAGGGAAGCGAATATCCGGCGGTGGTGCTTGTGGCGTCGCAGGCGGCGCCGCAGCTTTTAAATCGCCCGGTATTTTATACAGCCATAACGAGGGCACAGAACCTGCGTGTGATAGTAGGGGATGAGGGCGTTGTGGAGACGATGGTCAAAACCGGAAGAAAGTCAAAGAGATACAGCGGGCTGAGATACCGGCTGGAAGGATAGATCCAGCGGCAGGATGCCCCGCGGCGAGAGAAAGTGAGGGCTCGGATGGGAATTTTCAGTAGTATAGTCGATCTGTTCTTTCCGCCCAGATGTATTTTCTGCGGAAGGTTTCTTGGAAGAGGCAACAGATATGTCTGCAAGACCTGCCGCGTATCTCTTCCGTATGAAGATGATACGGCAAAGCTGAATGGTGCGGATATATCTGAGGTTGCGGTGCCGCTGAGATATGAGGGAAGCGTGCGCAAGGCGTTTCATCGCTTTAAATTCAAGGGGCGAACCGGATATGCAACACCCTTTGGAGAGATAATAGCGGAAGAAGTAAAGCGAGTGTTCAACGGTAGGTATGACATAATCACCTGGGTGCCGGTGAGCATGGAGCGAAAGA
>CALXAZ010000158.1 GCA_944386395.1 uncultured Clostridia bacterium | reverse complement strand
AGAGAATGGAAAAAATCCATCTGATGGCAGACTCGCCGTGTGATCTGCCGCCAAAATACGTGGAAAAGCATGGTATAGAGATACTTGGCGTTGACATAAGCTATGAGGGAGGGACGCTGACAGAGTTTTATGACATTTCTCCGGAAAAGTATTGGGATATACTTGAGAGCGTGGACGCCATCCCAACGACGGCACAGATAACCCCCGTACGGTATATGCAGAGCTTCGAGCGGGCAAGGGATGGGGGCTGTACCCATGTACTTGTGATAACGATAAGCTCGACTGCCAGCGGGACATACAATTCCGGTATGGTTGCAAAGCAGCTGTTTTACGACGAGTATGGCGACGGTATGCGCATAGAGATTATCGATTCGCGGGCATACTCGATGATATACGGAAGGACACTTCTCGCGGCGGCAGAGATGCGCGAGCAGGGGAAGAGCTTTGAAGAAATATATGAGGCGTGTATCGATGAATGTAACAGAAGCGAGGCGCTGTTCCTTGTATATTCGCTGAAATATCTTAAAAAGAGCGGAAGGATAAACGGAGCGGCAGCATTTGTAGGTGAGGCGCTTGGGTTGCGGCCAATATTGCGGTGCTGCGATGGGGAAATAAATATTGTCAGCAAGGCGAGGGGGGACAAGAATGTGGCCCCGGGCATGGTGCGTGAGCTTGAGAAGTATATCCGACAGCCAGAGGGGCAGAAGCTCTATATCGCCTATACGAAGGTACCTCACGAAGAGGTGGACAGGGTGGAAAAGCTCCTACGGGAAAATTTTTCTCCGGCAAGTATCGAAAGGATTCCGTTGGGACCGAGCGTTTCCACAAACACGGGTCCGCATGCGCTTGCGGTGATATATTTTGGTGAAAAGAGATAGTTTTTATTATATCGCTGGTAAAAATTTGAGATATTTGCAGAAGGCGATAAAAAAATTCGCAAATTGCACAAAATACGCTTGAAAACGTAAAAAAAGTGGGGTATAATCGTTATAGCTTAATTGAGCAATATTTAACGAAGAGTTTCCTCATTACCAAAAATTCTTTTTCAGGAAAGGGAGTTCTGTCAAATGAAGTACAATAAAAAGACAATCGAGGATATTGACGTAAAGGGCAAAAAAGTTCTTGTTCGCTGTGATTTCAACGTACCGCAGGATAGCGAGGGGAACATTACAAACGATAACCGCATCACTGCTGCACTGCCCACAATAAAGTATCTGATGGAAAACGGCGCTGCCGTTATTCTCTGCTCACATCTCGGACGTCCGAAGGGGCAGTTTAACGAAAAATATACACTGGCTCCTGTTGCAAAGAGGCTGTCGGAGCTGCTTGGCACAGAAGTAAAAATGTCAAAGGACGTTATCGGGTCTGACGCCGATGCGCTTACATCAGCGCTCAAGCCGGGCGAAGTCATGCTCCTTGAAAATGTGCGTTTCCATGCGGAAGAGGAGAAAAACGACCCCGAATTTGCCAAGAAGCTTGCCTCCTACGCTGATATATATGTAAACGATGCTTTTGGTACCGCTCACCGTGCACATGCCTCAACGGCCGGTGTTGCAGATTATCTGCCGGCAGTCTGCGGATACCTTATAGGCAAGGAAATCGGCATTATGGGTAAAGCCCTTGAGGATCCGGTCCGTCCGTTTGTGGCCATTCTGGGTGGGTCGAAGGTTTCTGACAAGATAGGTGTTATTAACAATCTGCTTGAAAAAGTTGACACGATTATCATCGGCGGAGGCATGGCATATACATTTGTAAAGGCGCAGGGCGGCAAGATAGGCAAGTCCCTTTGCGAGGATGACAAGCTGGACTATGCAAAAGAAATGATAGCTAAGGCTGAGGCAAAGGGTGTCAAGTTCCTGCTTCCGGTAGATACAAACGCAGGGAAGGAATTTGCGGCAGATACAGAGACAAAGATTGTACAGACCAATGAGATTCCGGACGACATGATGGGTCTTGACATCGGGCCGGAATCAATAAAGACATTTAGCGAAGCTATAAAGGGCGCCGGCACGGTTATCTGGAATGGACCGATGGGCGTATTTGAGTTTGAAAAATTTGCGGTAGGAACAAAGGCTATCGCCGAAGCGATAGCTGAGACTGATGCTATCAGCATCATCGGCGGCGGCGACAGCGCGGCTGCTGTTCAGAAGCTGGGCTATGGCGACAAGATGACACATATCTCTACAGGTGGCGGAGCTTCTCTGGAGTTTCTTGAGGGTCTCGAGCTTCCGGGCATTGCCTGCCTTGAGGACAAATAATATAGGATTAGAACTGAAAAATGACCTGTTTGGGCGCACTTGTGTGCGCCCAAACGTTGGGCTGGATTAGTGAATAACTCCGCGTATGCGGGATCATATAATAAAATATATCACGGCAGAAGTTAAACGAACCTGACGGCGGGGGACCGCCAGAGAGAGGAGAAATCAAGTTGAACAGAAGATATCGCAAGACAATAATCGCGGGAAACTGGAAGATGAACAAGACCGCAACAGAGGGGAAGGCCCTTCTTGATGAGCTCAAGCAGACGATTGCCCGGGTAAAATGGTGCGAAGTAGTAGTGTGCGTACCGTTTGTTGATATTCCGATGGCTATTCGTGCCCTGAAGGACACCCGTATCGCCGTTGGTGCACAGAACCTCCATCAGGAGCAGAGCGGCGCGTATACGGGAGAGGTTTCCGCTTCGATGCTCAAGGATCTCGGCGTCAAGTATGTCATTATAGGTCATTCCGAGCGTCGCCAGTATTTCGGCGAGACCGATTCAACAGTCAACAAGAAGATCCATGTTGCTCTCGAGGCAGGTCTTCATCCGATAGTTTGTGTCGGCGAGACACTTGAGCAGCGCGAAAGCGGGATCACCGCCGAGCTTATCACAATGCAGGTCAAGGCTGCTCTTGCGGGCGTACCGGCAGAAAAGATCCGCTCTATCGTTATCGCATATGAGCCGATATGGGCTATTGGTACATGCAAGACTGCCACTGCCGAGCAGGCAAACGAGGTGTGCGAGCTTATCCGTGCCACCATCCGCAAGATATATGGTGCACGCGCAGCGCGTGCCGTTACGATCCAGTACGGCGGTTCGATGAATGCGAAGAATGCTCAGGAGCTTCTTGCACAGCCGGATGTAGACGGAGGGCTCATCGGCGGGGCTTCGCTCAAGGCACCAGATTTCACAACAATCGTAGAAGCTGCAAATCAGTAAGGCGGCTGGATAGAAAGGCATAATCATATGAAAACACCTGTAACTCTGGTTATCATGGATGGTTTCGGCATTGCCCCCGAATCGAAGGGGAATGCTATCTCAATTGCAAACACACCAAATCTCGACGCTATATTTGCAAGGTCGCCGCGCACCCGCATCAGTGCCTCCGGGCTTGACGTTGGTCTGCCCGATGGACAGATGGGCAACAGCGAAGTAGGTCACACAAACATCGGCGCGGGACGGGTAGTATATCAGGATCTTCCGAAGATTTCACGTGCCATTCAGGACGGAAGCTTTTTTGAAAACAAGGTTTATCGTTCTGCCATACAGAACTGTATCGAAAACGGTACAAATCTCCATGTTTTCGGGCTGATGTCGGATGGCGGTGTACACAGCCACTGCTCGCATGTTTGGGCAATAGTTGAATACGCAAAGCGCATGGGTCTGGACCGTGTATATGTACACTGCTTTATGGACGGGCGCGATGTATCGCCGACGTCGGGAGCCGGCTTTGTTGCCCAGCTCATTGAAAAGATGAGAGAGATAGGCGTGGGCAAAGTGGGTATTGTCTCGGGAAGATACTATGCAATGGACAGGGACAACCGCTGGGATCGCGTTGAAAAGGCGTATGCAGCTCTCGTTTATGGCGAGGGAGGACATGTGACAGATCCGGTGGCAGCCATTGAGGAGAGCTATAAAAACGAAGTAACTGACGAGTTCATTGTGCCGGTGATTGTCGAGGGGACCCCGGCGATATCGGAAAACGACTCGATTATCTTTATGAATTTCCGGCCTGACAGGGCACGCGAGATAACGCGCGCTTTTGTCGATCCGATGTTCAGCGGATTTGAGCGTAAAAAGGGATATTTCCCGGTAAAATATGTCTGCACCACGCAGTATGACGCAAATATGCCGAATGTTTCTGTCGCGTTTGAAAAGGAGAAACTGGAAAACACATTTGGCGAGTATGTAAGCAGGCTTGGGCTCAAGCAGCTCAGGATTGCAGAGACAGAGAAATATGCTCATGTGACATTTTTCTTTAACGGAGGCGTTGAGACGGTCTACGAGGGCGAGGACAGGGTGCTTATCCCGTCGCCGAAGGTGGCGACATACGACCTCCAGCCGGAAATGAGCGCGATAGAAGTTACCGACGCTGTGGTCGAGAGGATAGAGAGCCGCCAGTATGATGTGATAATCCTCAACTTTGCAAACTGCGACATGGTAGGTCACACCGGAGTGATAGAGGCGGCCGTCAAGGCGGCTGAGACGGTGGACACATGCGTGGGGCGTGTGGTAGAGGCGATGAAGGGCATTGGAGGCATCACAATAATCACAGCAGACCACGGAAACGCAGAAGAAATGCTTCAGCCGGACGGCGTGTCTCCGATGACGGCGCACACAACAAACCTTGTGCCGTTTGTTATTGTGGGTGCGGACGTGCAGCTCAAGGAGGGCAAGCTTGCAGATATCGCTCCGACGATGCTCGATCTCATGGGTCTCGGCAAGCCGGAGGAGATGACAGGCAATTCGCTCATAAAGTAATTTAAAAGGTCCGAAATTGCTCGGTTTTAACCGCAAATTAAAATAAAAGGAGTATTTCAAATGAAGCAGTATATCGAAATCGTAGATGTTATCGGTCGCGAAATTATGGACTCCCGCGGAAATCCGACAGTTGAAGTTGAAGTCACAGTTGACGACGGCAGCAACACATATGTCGGTCGCGCAGCAGTTCCGTCGGGCGCTTCCACAGGTATCTTTGAAGCTGTTGAGCTTCGCGACGGCGATAAGAGCCGTTATCTTGGCAAGGGCGTTACAAAGGCTGTTGAAGCTGTCAACACCGAGATAGCTGACGCTGTTATCGGGCTGAACGCTCTCGACCAGGTTGAGATCGACAAGACTATGATAGCCCTTGACGGCACACCTAATAAGGGCCGTCTCGGCGCAAACGCTATCCTCGGCGTATCCCTCGCTGTTGCGAAGGCTGCGGCAGAGGCTCTCGGCGTAACACTTTATAATTACATCGGCGGCGTGAATGCAAAGACACTTCCTGTTCCGATGATGAACATCCTCAACGGTGGCGCTCATGCTACAAACAACGTTGATATCCAGGAGTTCATGGTAATGCCTGTTGCGGCTCCGTCGTGGCGCGAAGCGCTGCGTATGTGCGCGGAGGTATTCCATCAGCTCAAAAAGACGCTCGCGGCTAACGGGACCCCGGCAGCCGGCGTTGGTGACGAGGGCGGCTATGCTCCGAACCTCGCGGCTGACGAGGATGCGCTGAAGGTTATTGTCCAGGCTATCAGCGAAGCTGGTTACAAGCCGGGCGAGGACTTCATGATCGCTATCGACGCGGCTTCTTCCGAGTGGTACGAGGATGATGGAAAGTATCATCTCCCGAAGAAAGGCACTGTTATGACGAAGGAAGAGCTTGTTGAGATGTGGAAGGACTTTGCAAACAAGTATCCGATCATCTCCCTTGAGGACGGCATGGCAGAAGAGGACTGGGACGGCTGGAAGCTTCTCACAGACGCTATCGGGGATAAGGTCCAGCTTGTTGGCGACGACCTCTTTGTTACAAATGTTGAGCGCCTGTCCAAGGGAATCAAGCTCGGCGTTGCAAACTCCATCCTTATTAAGGTCAACCAGATAGGCTCTCTCACCGAGACTCTCGACGCTATCCAGATGGCTAACCGCGCCGGTTATACCGCTGTTGTTTCCCATCGTTCCGGCGAGACAGAGGACACCACGATTGCCGACATCGCTGTTGCGCTGAATGCCGGTCAGATCAAGACGGGTGCTCCGAGCCGTACAGACCGTGTTGCCAAGTACAACCAGCTCCTCCGCATCGAGGAAGAGCTTGGCGAGTCCGCACAGTATCTTGGACGCGCTGCATGGTTCAACCTCAAGTAAGCTGACCGATTAAGGCATATTGAAATTATGACCCCCGGGGTGTACCCCGGGGGTTTTGCCTGCGCAATTTATTGTTGTGATAGAACTGGGATAGAGGTGCTGCAAAGCAACGGTTGCAAAGGTTGGGAACATATCCAAATAAGTAAAAATGAGACATTCTCCTAAAATATATGGATTGCTGTTGTGCGCTGACGTTGCTACAATATATGTATTCCGAGAAATATATTGAAAGGGAGAAAAACAATGTCTATAAAATTTGGAGTTTCATTTTACAGCTATCAGGCGGCATATGCTGCCGGGAAAATGACTGTTGAGGATTGTATTAAGGCCCTCTCAGACCTGCCGGGGGCGGACGGTATCGAGATACTCACGGCGCGCACACCGCATCCGCCGGTGTCGTATCCGTACCCGACGGAGAAGGAGCTTGCGTACTGGTTCGAGCTGATGGACAGGTTTGGGACAAAGCCGGTCGCGTTCGACTCCGAAATACGCGGCAAGGAGTTTATGAAGTACCTCACAAATCCCGACAGGGAGACCTATGACACCCAGATGAAGGCGCTCAAAGACGATATAGATTTTACGGCGGCGCTTGGCTGCACGATCATGCGTGCGCCCAACCTCTTCGGGATTTACTCAGAGGTTATTGAGGACAGCCTCGGCTATGCCGAGAGTAAGAATGTCAGCATCTGCATGGAGGTTCATGCACCGCTGCTGCTGAAAGGGCCGTTTGTCACAAGCTATATCGAGATGATCGAGCGCACCGGGACAAAGTTTGCGGGTATTGTACCTGATCTTGCCATTTTTACAAAAAAGATAAACCAGCCGCTTATCGACAAGGCTCTCCGCGATGGGGCAGAGCAGGAGATAGTCGACGAAATACAGCGGACGTTTGCGGAGAACCGTGGCAGGGATCTCAGTGATTTTGCCGAAGAGATAAAGGCAAAGACGACAAATGAGGCGACGCTTAGCGTGCTGAATGCAGGGCTCCGGCTGCCGTGGAACGATCCGGAGGAGCTGCGTGACTTTGCCAGGTACATAAAGCACGTACACGGGAAGTTCTACCATATGACAGAGGACTGTGTGGACGAGGGAATCGCCTGTGAAGAAGTTTATAAAGTGCTGAAGGATATCGGCTTTGACGGGTATATCTGCTCTGAGTTTGAGGGGCAGCGCTATTATCCGGAGGACAATATGGTTGACGAGGTCGAACAGGTCAGACGTCACCATGTTCAGATGCACCGCTGCCTTGATTGAGTGCCGCGCACTCTGTGTGGCATATTAACCAGGTAACAGTAAGTAAAAGGACTGGGGGAATACTGCCCAGTCCTTTTGTTTAAAGCTTTAAGTAAATATTATTCTCACACCTATTGACAAATGATTAAACTTAAAATACAATATAATTAGAAAGAGAATAGGAACAGAGATGCGCGAGGAGGTGCGATATGAAGAAAAAATTATTTACAGCGCCGTATTTTGTAGCGATAGGCGTGATTTGTCTGTTGTCCATCCTCCCGGCAAGCACAGCGGAGGGCATTGCAGATGGAGTGAAGAAGTATCTGGGAACGTCGGCTGCGTTCATCGTGCTGTTCACGCTGGTGTGGATGGGGATGAAGAAGCTGGTGGTGTCCCTGTTCGACGATATGTCAAGCCCCGAGGAAAATAAGCGCCAGAGGAGATGGAAGATGGCTGCCGCGGCATGGGATCTTGGCTTTGGCGAGGCGGGGATAAGCAAAAATAACAAGGGATACACTCTGGATAAGGACGAGACTGTCGAGGACGGGCGGAGAAAATAGCTGATATTTGCAGGCGTTACGCAGGCGGCATAATTGCCGCCTGCGTTTTGTTTAAAAAATTCCAGGATAAGGATATCCGTAATTTATAATGAGCAACAGCTTTTCTTTTTTTGCGTTTTGGTGTAAAATAAAATGGATATGTCCGAAGAAAAGAAAATCGTCAGCGGGAAAGGAAGTCATTTTCAGGCAGTGGTAGAGATGAGAAATTTTAGGTTTTTAAAAAATATCGCTTTTATTGTTGCTTTTGCGATAATATTTTCGGGTTTTAATGCGGCGTTTGCCGTTAAAAGGGTCGAAGAGGAGGAGCCGGTCAATCCATACGGGACGCCGGAGGTTAAAATTACGTCAAACTCGAGCGATTTTGGACCAATAGAGCAGAAGAGTGTGACCTTTCTCAGTGGAGACCGGTTCGTGGCAGTGAAGGGGGCTTTTAACAGCTCATCTGCAAACAGGATGAGGGTGACGCTAGACATCCCGGGAGAAGATGGCAAGGTAGCTTATGTGAAGGACGGCACGCTCTACTCGATGCCGCTGAGCGGCGAGCTGCCCGACGCGATGGTGTTTATCGATACCACACAGGCGCATGTTGTTCTGGGACCAGCGGTTCTCTATCAGCCATATGGCGACGGGAATCTCCGTGATACCGGCAGCGGGAGCAGCATAATCGTAAAGCAGACCGATGGGGGATATCGTATTTGCATGGATTTTGACATAATCTCCGGCATGGAGGCGCAGGTCTGGTGGCTCATTTCTCACAACAACCTCGTAAGCTGGGACGACAGCGCGCTTGCACTGTGGACGCGCCTCGACCTGAATGGCATACACAGGATATGCTATGACGGGGCATATTATGAGACCCCTTCAACGTACACACCATATGCAGAAGGTATGTTTTACAGGAATCCGGCGGTTTATCCGGCGGGGGTGCTTATTGAGGAGAGCGGGGATCTTGCCGCAGAGCTGAGCTTTGTGCTTCTGGACGCGGCGGTGCGGCTGCAAAATGACGAGGGATACTGGGAGAGCTGCTATCAGAGCAACTGGCTATATGAGGACTATGGGATACTTGCCGGTTTTTATGATACGCGGTTTAATAACGATGTAACGGTCACCCTGTTTGCGGCGTCCGAACTGTTTGACGATGCACGGTTTTTTGAAGCGGCTGTGCGCCAGTGCGACTGGCTGTTAAAATTTGCGGGGGAGCACCACTATACCGTCAACCATCTTGAAATACTGCCGCCGGAGACAGATGAGTTTGGAAATATAATGCAGCAGACAGTTGAGATTACGGGGATACTGGTTCAGGACTATTTTTCGCCTTTTGGGGAAAACCTTGTCCACTGTGCGCTGAACCATCAGCTTCAGGAGATAAAGGCACTGCTGCTTGCCTCAGAATACACCGGCGAGGAGAAATATATGGACATGGCAAGGCTCATGCTGAACGGTATATCGATAACCAAAGACATGTGGATAAATCCGGAGGTAGGGCTGGAATACGCCTATCTTGCGGATGGAAGCATGGGGCTGACTGACTATCCCTATCTCACGTATAATGATTTGCTGGATGTTCAGGAACTGCTGGAGAGAAGAGGAGAGCGCAGCGCTGCTCTCGATGAGATGATAGCGGCAAAGCTTACCCATATGCTGGAAAATGGTATAACGGGTTATCAGCAGTAACAGGAGTGGTATAATGCGGTATTTTGCGGATTATCACTGTCATTCGGACTTTTCACCGGATGGCAGACAGACGGTGGAGGAGCTCTGTCGGGCAGCGGTGCGGGCAGGGCTTGATGAGGTGTGCGTTACAGACCATACAGATGTCAACGGGTGGGATTTTGTCCCGTATGATTTCCGTATCCCCGAGCTGATGGCAGAGATTGAGAGAGCGCGTGAAATTTTTGACGGGAGGCTGACGGTCACAGCAGGAACAGAGCTGGGTCAGCCACTGCAAAATGAAGAGCTTGCCGCGGAGGTGACCGCCGGGCCGTATGATTTTGTGATAGGGTCGCTGCATAACCTTGCGGGTATGTGCGATTTTGGGCTTATGGAGTACAGGGATGAGGGGCACTGTGTTGAGACGTTGGAGAGATACATGGCAGAGCTCGATGAGCATGTTAAGCTGGGTGACTTTGACGTTCTGGGGCACATCACCTATCCGCTGAGATACATGCGCGCGCAGGGATTCATGATGACGTTTGACCGGTTTAAGGAGCAGGTGAGGGAAATTCTGAGGACTGTGATAGGGCGTGGCAAGGGGATAGAAATCAACACCTCCGGGCTGCGGGGAGGGCTTGGCGAGACGCTCCCGCCGCTTGAGACGGTCAGGTTATACCGTGAGCTTGGTGGGGAGGTGCTC
This sequence comes from uncultured Clostridia bacterium, assembly GCA_944386395.1. Classification (GTDB taxonomy): domain Bacteria; phylum Bacillota; class Clostridia; order Oscillospirales; family JAAYOS01; genus CALXAZ01. The sequence goes on along the minus strand of CALXAZ010000158.1, from coordinate 5,175 downwards.
ACAATAGGCTCGGACGCCCACCGCCAAGAGGACATTGGCAGCGGGATAGCCGAGGCGCAGGAGCTTGCCATGGCGGCGGGCTTTAGATATTTTACAGTGTTCAGGGGCAGGAAGCCTGAGTTTATAAAATTATAAGGATGTGGGAAAATGAAAGTATCGTTGGGCTGTGACCACGGGGCGTATGAGCTGAAGGAATGGCTAAAGGGGGAGCTTGAAAAAGCGGGATATGAGTGTGTAGATTTTGGTACATACAGCGCGGAGAGCTGCAATTACCCAGAATTTGCCGAGGCGGCGGCGAGAGCTGTCGCAGACGGCAGGTGCCAGCGCGGTATAGTGCTGTGCACCACAGGCATAGGAGCCTCGATCACGGCAAATAAGGTCAAAGGTATTCGCTGTGCGCTCTGCGGGGACACATGGTCTGCCGAGATGACAAGGAGACACAATAACTCAAATGTCCTTGCCCTCGGGGCAGGGATAGTTGGCAAAAACCTTGCGTGGCAGATAGTGGAGAAGTGGCTTGGCACAGGTTTTGATGGCGGGCGGCATGCCGTTCGCGTAAACATGATAACGGAGATAGAAAATAAACAGTAGACATCGATAAGCCGGATTATATAAAAACGCTTCGCCGTGATACGGCGAAGCGTTTTTGCTTTGTTATTTTGTGCGCTTCCGTCTTATCGCGCAGACGAGCCATGCAAGCGCGCAGCCGGAAGCAATCGCTGCCCCGGGGATAAGCAAGAATAGAGACGCGACTGCTGATGCGCTGATAAAGCTCCCTGGTGAATTTGACGGGAAGATGTAAAGCAGCAGGGAAAGAGCCAGCGGTACGGCGGAAAAATATACCGGGAGAAGCCGGACAGATACTCTTGAAGCCCTGGAGCAGAGGAACATTTGGACAACGAAAGAGACAGCGGCAAGTATGGCGGCAAGGACGAAAATGCTGTAATCCGTGCCATCGACGACAAACATTTTACCTAACATCGGACCCCTCGCTTCCATGATCCGGCGCATTAAAGTAATCCTCGCGGAGTATGGAAAAGAGCAGACCGTCAAACAGCTTTCCCGAGCTTCCTCTCACAGCGTTCCGCAGCTTTCCTTCACAAGTAAAGCCGAGCCTTGTGAGGAGACGCACGGACGCTTCGTTACCAGAAAAAACCCTTGCTGATACCAGCTCAGCTTCCCTCTGCTCAAACAGGATGCGGAGGACAGCCTGCAGCGCTTCTGTCATGTAGCCATTCGAGGAAAACTCCTCACTAAGGAAGTATGAGATGATAAAAGCCGTAACGGCATGGCGCGAGCTGTCGCTTTCAATATGGATAGATCCGATAAGCTGGGCTGTTTCACGTAGCTCCAGATATAGTGCGTCGGATGAAGCAGCGTCCTGTGCTATCAGATTGACAACATCCTCACGTGAGAGCGGAAGAAGTGTTTCGTATTTCATCACATATGGGCTGTTCCTTATTTTCATCAGGCTGTCCACATCTTCCGGCTTTGCAGTACGGAGGATAAGGCGTTTTGTTTCAGCGTAAATGTGCTGACCGGAAAGCTCTGGCTGAGGAAACGAAGGGTTCTGATTGGAAACCCATGCACCGGTCAAGCCGTCATTTTCGCCGGCAGGTACATCTATGGCGGAAGGTTCGTCTGGAGAAAGGCTTATGTCTGACGCGGTGGCTTCATCGGTAGAAGTTGGTTTATCGTCGGATGGAGAATCATCATCTGCAATAGGTGTAAGGAAGAAGTTTTGAGCAAATTTGTGTCTTGCCCGTCCCTTGACATAGAGACCGCCTATCAGGGAAAAGACGATTGCGCCGATAAAATTGACAAGCAGGTCCTTCATTGTGTCTATAAGACCGATGTCGATATAGCCCGGCCATTCCACGCCGTTTACGATGACGCTTTCGACAGGGAGCACTACCGCAACGTTTGAGCCGTCGGGATTGAGCATTACAGAGGATATTGTGCTGATATATCTGTCTTTCTGCATGTCTGTGAGAAAGAAGGTGTCCATGCCAAACTCAAAAAATTCCCAAAGGACGCCTATTGTCATTGAAAAGCAAAACGCGACAAGGGCGACAAAGGTTGGGGAAAGCTTGATGGAAAATTTTTCTGAGCGGTTTAAAATGTCTATCATTGACACGCCGATAGCGGCGCAGAGGAAGCCGTTTAAGGTGTGCAGCATGGTATCCCAATATGGGAAAGTGATGTAATATTCGCGTATTTCACCAAGTATCTCTGCCGCAAAGATGAATAGCAGGACGATAGTTTCCAAGGTGTCGGGTACATCTATCTTGATTTTCTTCTCGATAAATGAAGGTATCATAAAGAGCAGCAGTGTAAGAATGCAGAGGAAAACGTTGTTATAATTTCTGTTAAGAATCTGGGCAACCATCACTCCGACGACAAGCAGGCGAAGGATAAAATATACCACGGCAAGTGGAGTTTTAAATATTTTCCGCTCTTTTTTTGTCTTTTTTCGCATATTTTCCAGTTTCACCTTTCAAAGAAATATTTTGAGAGATACCTGTAGGTATATTTTATTATATTTTATGTCGGAAAACAAGAGCGCGTTAAGTTTAAGTTTTCCGGTATTATAGTATAATGAGGGTGTAGAAAGATATACTGTGATAGAAGAGAGATAGCAAAAAATTTTGTAAAAAGGATTGAAATGATGTAGCGGATATAGTATAATAGACAAGCTTGATAAATAGAGCATTTTATTGAAATATCTGCCGGTGTGATGGAATTGGTAGACGTAGTGGACTCAAAATCCACCGATGGCGACATCGTGCCGGTTCGAGCCCGGCCACCGGCACCAATTTAATATGATACGCGGGCTTAGCTCATCTGGTAGAGCGCCACCGTGCCAAGGTGGAGGTAGCGAGTTCGTGCCTCGTAGCCCGCTCCAGAGAGGACGCAGAGATGCGTCCTCTTTTTGTTTTGTGCTCGCTGCCTCCACCGGCGCCGAAAGGCGGATAAAATCAGAGGTGGGGTCCCCGCAAAACAGGTTTTGCGGGGTAAGAGAGCGAGTTCGAGCCTCGTAGCCCGCTCCAGAGAGGACGCAGAGATGCGTCCTCTTTTTGTTTTGTGCTCGCTACCTCCACCGGCGCCGAAAGGTATAGTGGGATTTGGCAACAGGAAAACCCGGGCAAATGCCCGGGTTTTCCTGCAGTATTTATATAGGGTGTGAGTAAATTAACGGGCGTAGTAGCTGCAGTGGTCGTCTCTTCTCCGCCGCATGCCGCAAACGTACCGATGACAAGTACAAGAATGCAGAAAAGCGAAATGACTCTTAGTGAACTTTTCATTGCTTCTTTCTCCTTTTTGGATATAATATATAAAAACCATATGTATAGTTGGTTTTTATCAGATTTATAACTGGGCGCGTCAGGTAAATATTTAAAAATTTGCGCGCCCGGTTTAAAAGTTATCTGATAACAAAGGTATAGCTGCCGCTGACAGCATGGAATATCTCTTCGCCGGCTGCGATGCCGATGTGCGATAGCCCTTCTGCGGCGGCTGCCGGCACTCCATTTGCAGCAATGTTCCCGGAGGGCAGGCAGAGGGTAGCAGTTGAGTTTGCCGGGACGGTAAGATGTATTTCAAGCCCGCCTGAAGCCTTTTTCCAGCCGCTCTCGATGCGTCCATACACGCTGTCGTGGTAACCTTCGGCATATTCAAGGTCCCCTATGAGCGGACGGTAGATAAAATGCTTAAATGCGTTTACCTTCTCATCCAGCGATATGCCAAGCACACATTTATATATCCATTCGCCAACAGCACCGAGGGAGTAGTGGTTAAAGGAGTTCATTGCGTTGTTCCCGCCAAAGCCGTTTTCAACGGTATATGAATTCCAGCGCTCCCAGATGGTAGTGGCTCCCTGTGTGACAGAGTAGAGCCAGGAGGGATATTTTGTCTGGCGGAGGAGACGGTAGGCAGTTTCGGTGTTGCCTCCGGCAGACAGGGCAAGATTGAGCTGTGCCGTGCCGATAAAGCCGGTGGTGACGGTATAGCCTTCCTCCTCTGTTCTGCGGCGCAGATGTTCATGAGCCTGAGCCATGTTATCAAACAGACCGTATGCCAACGGAAGGGCATAAGAACACTGGGTGTCATTTATTTCACCGTTCATGCGGCGGGTTTTACCAGTGTCCGGATCGACAAACGTGTCGTTCCAGTTGCGCCTGACCGTCTCATATAGCTCCTTAAAATACTTTGCGTCCTCGGTCTTGCCGATGGCAGATGCCATTTCAGACATGACCTCGGCGTCGTGCGCGTACAGCGCGTTCCAGAGAAGCGGGGAATCGGTAGACATGTCACTTGCAAGCCAGTCGCCCAGAGGTCCAATATCGGTGAGCTTTCCAGGCTCGCCACATGAGACGAGATATTCGATATAGCGTTTCATTGCGGGATAGTTCTCCTGCACGAGAGGCAGGTCGTTGAAATGACGGAAGAGGACATGTGTGACGATTATGCCGGCGCTCTCCCACTCTATACCGCCAAATCCTCCACCTACGGGCGCGATGTTAGGATACTGACCGTTTGGCTTCTGGCAGTCGCGCATCCAGAGAAGATAACGCGCAAGGAAGCTGTGAACGTCGGCATTGTATACGGCGGTAGGTGCAAATACCTGCGCGTCGCCTGCCCAGCCCATGCGCTCGTTGCGCTGCGGGCAGTCGGTAGGTATGCTGATAAAGTTGGAGTACTGTGACCAGCGGATGTTTTCAAACAGACGGTTTACAAGCGGGTCGGAGCAGGTAAAGTCTCCGGCAAGGTCTCCAATGGAGGTGAGCACAAGCGCTTTTACGTCTTTACAGTCCGGGGCCTGGCTCACGCCGGAGATCTCTATATACCTGTAACCGTGGAAGGTCAGGCGAGGGGTGTATTCCTCACCGTTTTTGTCGCCGCGGAAGGTGTAGCGGTCTATCGAGATGGCGTCACGGTAGTTTTCCGTAAGTATCATGCCATGTAGCTCGCCGTATTCCTCGAGCTTTGGGTAGAGGGTTTCCCCGTAGCGGAGCGTTGCCATGCTGCCGGCAGTGCCCTTTATACGTACCTGCGGGACGCCGACAAGGTTCTGCCCCATGTCGTAAACGTATATCCCCGGCTTTGGCTCGGTCATGGAGAGGGCTGTCATCACTTTTGCACAGCGGACCTTGTCTCCGTTTACACTGAGGAAGA
>CALXAZ010000157.1 GCA_944386395.1 uncultured Clostridia bacterium | reverse complement strand
CTTGCTTTGCATCTTCGTTGAAGGGTGAATATGGAAGGATATGAGCAACCTCCAATTCTCCCCTTTCCATTTTTATTCCATTAAAAAGATATATTATCGGATTATTAAAACCAGCAAGCATCCTTCCACCTTTACGTAGCACACGATATGCCTCTTTCCAGACGATACGAACATCGTCTATAAACAGATTGGAAACAGGATGAATTATAAGGTCAAAGCTACCGCTTGCAAACCTGCTCAGATCTCGCATATCACCACGCTCTGCATTCAAGGGCAAACCATAAACCCGGCATGTGTCGATATCAGCTTGTAATTGCCTATCTGAATTGTCAAAAGTGGTAACATCGGCTCCGGCTGCTGATAATAGCGGCGCCTGCTGCCCTCCTCCAGATGCAAGGCAAAGCACCTTACATCCTTTTAGAGGCGGAAACCATTTTTTCGGTACAATCTTTGTTGGCGTGAGAAATATCCTAACATCTCCTTCTCTAGCTTTTTTAAGTTCATCTGAACTTATCGGTATTACCCATGGACTTATACCTTCTTCAGAATATTTGTTCCAGGCTTCTCTGTTGTATTCTAAAATATCAAATTTTTCTTTCATTTTTAGCTCCTGTTTAGACTCAAATCCAGCACCTATGACCTAAACCTTTCTTGTTTTTCTTAATTTTGTCCATATAGAGCCAGATATGAAGATGGAAGAATAGGCACCTGCCAAAATACCTACTGTTAGCGGTATTGCAAAATTACGTATAGAGGTCACACCAACGATTATAAGCATCACTATCGGTAAAAGAGTTGTCAAAGTAGTATTTACATTTCTTGCCATGGTCTGCTTTATACTCTTATCAACAATGTCCGCAAAACTATAATTTTTCTCCATTGCACGCCTGTTTTCACGTACACGGTCAAACACAATTATCGTGGCATTTATTGAGTACCCCAAAATAGTAAGAAGAGCTGCTATAAAGTTCATATTCAAAGGTATACGGAATATGATATATGCGCTTACCATTACAAGTAAATCATGTAGCAGGGCAATGACTGCGGCAATACCCGATCGGAATTCAAATCTTATTGTTATATATATGAGGATAAGTACAGACGCAAGCACTGTTGAAATAATAGCCGAGTTTTTTAGCTCATTTCCAACAACTGGAGAAATGTTATCTGTTCCCAACCTTTCCGCTTCCGGATATTGCTCACTGATAGCCTGATATACTGCATCCCGGGTAGCAGAGTCAATATCGCCGGTCTTGATTATAATACCATTATCACTTCCGGACTTTTGTACGCTAACATGGCTTCCAGACACTCCACTAACTAGCTTTTCTATATCCGCATGATCAGCACGGGTCAGTGCAGTATCAAACTCGTAGGTTATAGTAGTTCCGCCTGTAAAGTCTATATCAAGATTGAAAAGAGTCACTCCAAACGGAAGGAGCACTATACCTGCAACTCCTACCGCAACAAGAATGATGGAAATAATTCCAAAAAGCTTGAAATGTCCAACTATGTTGAAATTTTCAAAACGCTTGTACATCTCATCCACCCCCTAAACGCCATATACCTTTGTGCCCTTTATTCCCAAACCCACAAGGCTTGAAAGCAAGAAACGACATACAAATAGTACAGAGACCATCGAAACCACAACACCAATGATCAATGTGACGGCAAAACTGGATATAACACCAGTCCCTTTCCATAGAAGCACCGCAGCTGCTATAACCGTCGTAACATTTGCATCGAGGATGGCTGTAAATGCACGCTTAAAGCCAGAATCTATTGCGGAGCGCACAGTTTTGCCGGAACGAAGCTCCTCTTTTATCCTCTCAAATATAACTACATCGGCGTCTACTGCCATACCAATCGAAAGGATAATACCGGCGATTCCTGGCAGAGACAGGTTTACGCCCAAAACGCTCAGCAACAAGCACACTACCACCGTATAAAATATAAGCGCAATATCAGCAATAATCCCTGGCAGGCGATAACATGCTATCATAAATATCATTACGAGGATAAGACCTATTCCACCGGCAAGGAGACTTGTCTGCAAAGAACGTTCTCCAAGTGTCGGTCCTACCGAGCTCAGCTCTACCTGCTTTAACGCAAATGGCATCTGCCCTGCGTTTATAAGGCTTGCTGTCTGGATAACCTCTTCCTGCGTTGAACCCGGCATACGGATGATACAGATCTCACTGCTTATTTTTTCATCACAATACGGCTGGGACTGTAGTACATCGTCGAGGTATATCGCAATGTAATTTTTACCTTCGCTCGCTCTTGCTGCAGCAGCTTCCGTTGCTGCAGCAAATTTTTCTACTGCCTCAGGCTCAAATGTAAGCTCTACGTAATTTTCGTAGCTCGTTGCATCGACATACCCGGACTTTGCTGCTGCTTCTTTGATATCTGAACCATACAGTATCACATTTCCATCAGCATCCCGGAACTCCAGTCTAGCTGTGCTCCCAAGCAGTTCTACTGCTTCCTCTGGATTTTCAATTGAAGGTATCTCTACACGTAGGCGGTTAGTGCCAGACTTCGTAACCGTAGCCTCTGTATAATTATTATCATAAAGCCGGGTCACAAGTATCTGACGCGCAATCTCCATACCTTCAGAGAGCTCTTCGCTTGTAAGCTCTGTATCAGAATCTGCTTCAAAGACTATCGATGACCCTCCGACCAGATCCAGCCCCAGCTTTACCCCCTCCTCAATCGGAGGAATCTTTGCAACGCCCAAATCAAGTCCCAAAACCGATACAGTTCCGAGACATGCAGTAAGTAAAATTATAAACAGAAAAGAAAAAATACTCTTTCGCAAGAATTTCGCCCCCTGTATTTTGCATTACAGAACTTTTATCAAACCTTCAATTCCGTTTCAGCCTTAGGCATATCCTCCCTATATTTATCCAGAAGGGGCTCTACTACCTCAGATATAAAATCCTCTACCTGCTCTGCAGAACATCCTATATAACGTATAGGTTCCAGCTTGTCCTGTATTTCGGAGAGAGAAAGACCAAAGCTGTTATCCTGAGCTATAAGCTCAACAAGATTATTATTTAGCCCTTCATCCTTTACTCTGCTTCCTGCTTTCAGCGAATACTGCCGTATCTTCTCATGAAGCTCCTGACGGTCTCCTCCAGCCTTGACAGCATCCATAAGAATATTTTCAGATGCCATAAACGGCAGCTCCTCGGAAATATGTTTAGCAATTACTTTCTCATGTACTGTTAGTCCAGACGCTATATTGATAACTATATTAAGTATGGCATCTGTACACAGAAACGCTTCCGAAATGCTTATTCGTTTATTGGCAGAATCATCCAGAGTGCGTTCGAACCACTGCGTTGCAGCCGTAATAGCAGGATTCTGTGCATCTGCAATAACATAACGAGACAAAGCACATATACGCTCGGAGCGCATAGGGTTTCTCTTATATGGCATCGCCGAAGAACCCACCTGATTCGACTCAAATGGCTCCTCAATCTCTTTAAGATGTGAAAGTAGACGTATATCAGTGGCAAATTTGGAGGCTGATTGTGCAATTCCCGACAGCGTATTCAGGACAAAGGAATCTGTTTTTCTGGAATATGTTTGACCTGATACGGGTACAACTCCCTCAAATCCCATCTCCGCAGTTATAAGCTCCTCCAGCTTTTTTACTTTCCCGCTGTCCCCTTCAAAAAGTTCCAGAAAACTTGCTTGGGTTCCGGTAGTTCCCTTAGAACCGAGCAGACGTAATGTGGAAATACGATATAGTACTTCATTAAAATCGCTGACAAAATCGTTTATCCACAAAGAAGCCCTCTTTCCCACGGAAGTGAGCTGAGCTGGCTGAAAATGCGTGAAACCAAGAGTTGGAAGCGATCTATATTTCATTGCAAACTCCGAAAGTCTCGATATTGCCATAAGCAGCTTACCCTCGACAATTTTAAGAGCCTCGCGCATTACAATGATATCAGTATTAT
>CALXAZ010000156.1 GCA_944386395.1 uncultured Clostridia bacterium | reverse complement strand
GGATGACGCTGAGAAGCTCGATTGCCCTCTGCTCGGTATCTTCGGAAATGATGACAAGAACCCCACTCCTGAGGATGTGAACAAGCTTGAAGAGCTGCTAAAAAGTCTGGGCAAAGACTATGAATTCCACCGCTATGACGGTGCGGGACATGGTATCTGGTACTATCATAATGATAGATATCGTCAGCCGCAAGCGATGGATTCGTGGGAAAAGGCATTTAAAAAAAATAAAAAAAACCTGAAATAGAGATATAAGCGAACAATAGATGACCGCAAACGGAACTGTTTGCGGTCATCGTTATAATAAAATTTTCATGCGGAGACAGTAAAGATGAGTGTAGTGGAAAATAAAAAACCGTTTGTCGTCATGGCAAAGCCTGTTGGCTCGCTTTGTAATATGAGATGCAGCTATTGCTATTATCTTGAAACGGGAGCGTACAGTACAGCTCCTGAGGAATTGCGTATGTCGGACGAGCTGCTAGAAGCCTTTATAAAGCAGTATATTACCGGTAATACCGGCCCTGTTGTATCCTTTACCTGGCATGGAGGAGAGCCGACGCTTGCAGGGCTTGATTTTTTTCGGAGAGCCGTGGAATTGCAGAAAAAATACCTCCCAGATGGATGGGAGTGCTGGAACAATATTCAGACAAATGGATTACTGTTGGATGACAGCTGGTGCGAATTTCTTGCAGCAAATCATTTTGACATAGGGTTAAGCATAGATGGGTCGCAGATTGTTCACGACAAGTACCGTAGAGATGCTGGGGGAAGCGGAACCTACGCAAGGGTATGTGAGGCGGCGAAAAGATTGATGTCACATGGGATACGCCCGGATTTGCTGTGTACCGTAACTTCTGACTCGGCGGCAGATCCGCTGGCTGTTTACCGTGGGCTAAAGACGCTTGGAACGGGATGGATACAATTTATACCGATAGTGCGTAGGGATAAAAGCGGCATGGTCACCCAGGATTCAGTAACTCCGAAGGGGTATGGAAGCTTTTTGTGCGATATATTTGACGAGTGGCTGATAAATGACATAGGACGTACCGGAATCCAGCTCTTTGCGGAGACGCAGCTTGTATTGTCGGGCGGGGAGGCAAGCCTCTGCTGGATGGCACCGGTCTGCGGAAGGGTTCTGATTGCGGAAAAGGACGGCAATATATATGCCTGTGACCATTTTGTCGAGCCGGAGCACAGAAGGGGGAACCTCAAAAATGACGAGCTTGCGGCAGTTGTAGAGCTTCCGGAGCAGGTGCGCTTTGGCAAAGAGAAACAGGAAGGGCTCACAGCGCAGTGCAGAAGGTGTCAGTGGCTCAGGTTTTGTAATGGAGCTTGCCCCAAAGATAGGTTTGCTTTTTCAGAGGATGGGGAAAAAGGACTATATTATCTGTGCGAAGGACTGAGAAGATTTTTTGATCACGCGGTTCCAAAGCTTCAGAATTTATTGGATATGAGAAAAAGAGGTATGTCTCCGGCGATGATCATGGCAGAACTTAGAACAGAGGAGATGAAAAAGTGGAAAGGTGTAGGTCGTAACGACCCATGTCCTTGTGGAAGCGGTAAAAAGGCGAAAAATTGCTGCTGGAACAAGAGACCATGATCGGTTTGCTGAAATATAGACAATTACGTGTACAGATTATTGGCTGACTATTGACTTGGAGTACACTCTAGGTGGTAAAGTAAGACTACCGATACATAGAACCGGAAATCGATAACAGGGGGATGAGTATGACTATTGCCGAGGTCAGCAGAAAATATGACATATCACAGGATACATTGAGGTATTACGAGCGGATAGGGCTGATACCAAGGGTCAGACGAAACAAAAGTGGCATAAGAGATTATTCTGAAGAGGACTGCTACTGGGTGTATTTTTCAAAGTGCATGCGTAGCGCAGGACTTTCTATTGAAGCACTTATCGAGTATGTCTCGCTTGTACAGGAGGGAGACGGGACGATGCAGGAGCGGAAAAAGCTCTTGATAGAGCAGCGCAAGCTTCTCAAAAGTCGTATTGAGGAGATGCAAGCCACACTTGACAGACTGGACGGGAAGATTGCAAGGTATGAGGAGCGTCTGCTTAAGGTAGAGCAGCAGTGCCCTGTAGGTTGAGTATTAAAAGAAAAACAAAATGCCGGTCTTTGCCGGCATTTTGCTTTGTATATTAATTTAAAGCTGAAAGATTTGTATTTAATCTGGAAGAAATATATCTGGGGACATCCTCCTTTGGAATTCCAAGTGAGGCAGAAAATTCACCAAAAAGTAGATCCTCAACTCTTTTCATAAAGCACTCGTCAACTGCACCAAACTTTCTGTTGTTTTTTTCGGCAATAGCTCTTTTTATATATTGCCTAATCAATTCTATCGGATCTATGAATTTATGTGTTTTTAGTAAAGCTTCGTATTGTTCCAAAAGCTCTCGGAGGACACGGCTGTCACAGATTTTTACACCTATTGAAGGTATCATGTCTATCAAATTGTCGGTCTCATTGGATGGAAAAGGGCACGAGATAATCCCTGAGGGAGATAGGGAGAAGATTGAAGGAACTACGGTATGGGCTATTTCATATGTAGCGATGGTCCTTAAAAATGTGACTGAATTGACTATAGTGAAACTAAGGTTACTGGAAATATTGTGACCTATCTGCAAAAGAACCCGAATGTTAAGTTTGCCGATTTTGTGTTCGAAGCAACTATTATTGTCCCGGAAGGAATATATAAGCTTTCTACAAACATATACAATTCTCCTATAAATGTTCCGTTAAGCTATGGTCTTAAGATAGACAAAGACATAACCCTCCAGGGCGCCGGTAAAGGAAAGACCATCATCACCGGCGATATGAACGCATATAATTCGAGCATCATTCTGTTTACTGAGTATGATGGTGAGGCAACGATCGATGGATTTTCATTTGAAGGTGACGACTATATAACTGTTATAGCTCCGGACGCGCCGTATAAGTCGGGCTATATATTCCGCGGCTGGAGCGGTAACGATGATGTGTATAAGGTAGGGGATGAGATAGAGCTGGGTAGCAACACCACATTCAGGGATCGCTGGACATGGATATATGAAGACGATAATGAGCCGCTCTATAACACCGGGTCTTCTGAGACGAGATATTCCGTATCCGTAAAAAATACTGTTAATGGCAGTATAGACGTATCTCCGCTGCGCACAGCCGATGGGAATACTGTTACGATTACCGTTGCTCCGGACAATGGATACAGCCTTGACACGCTGACGGTGACCGATGCGGACGGATATGATGTAACGGTCAGGGAGATAAGTCCTACTGAGTATATTTTCAAGATGCCAGCATCAAAGGTAACAGTAGAAGCTGAGTTTGTAAAAACACCTGAAACAAGTACTCTGCCGTATAACGATGTTGATGTTGACGATTGGTTCTATGGTGCTGCTGAGTATGCGTATAATAATGGGATAATGAGTGGCATGGGAGCTACACAGTTTGCTCCGAATATAAACCTGTCGCGTGCCATGCTTGCGCAGATACTGTATAATATGGAGTCTGGCACACCGGTTTCTAGTGCTCAGTTTGCTGATGTTGTAGCTGGAGCATGGTATGCCGATGCAGTCAACTGGGCAGCAGCCAATGGTACAGTTGGCGGCTATGGCGATGGGATATCTGGTCCTGAGATAAATATTTCTCGTGAGCAGATAGCTGTCATCCTATATCGCTACGCAAGTTACAAGGGCTATAACGTGAGCACCAAGGACGCTCTCTTTTTTGTAAAAATTATATTGTTTGTGATAAAAGTTTAGGCAGAGTCACGTATCCTTGGAAAGGAGTCTTTTATATGTAACGTCTATCCCGATTGCTCCCAGAGGGGCAGTGATTAAGATAGCGATAACCGCAACAGAAAGGACGAGCTGACCGCATGACAGCCCAAGAGAGAGGGGAACGGAGCCAATCGCCGCCTGGACAGTCGCCTTTGGCAGGTATGAGATAATACAGAAAAGCCTTTCTTTTGCGATGAGTTGCGTTTTTATAAGGCATATGGCAACCCCCTATACCTCTGAATATGAGAGCAAGTAAAATCATTAAAATTGCGACTGAGCCGGCGCCAATTGCATATCGGATATCGACAGCAGCGCCAACCAGTACAAAAAGTGAAACCTCAGCAGCAAGCCATAGCTTTCCGAATTTTTCGGATAATCTTTTTGAAACGCTTTCAATGCTTTTTGCCTTTAAGGTACAAGCCATGCTGATAACAGCCAGCAGTCCAGACATTGAGATAGGGAGGTTCGTCTTCGTCCATTCTTCAATCGACATGAGCATGAAAGAGACTCCAAGGATGATAATCACTTTCATGCTGTTTCTGATATGGTGTTTACGCGAGTAGGCAGTGTCAAAAAGCAGAGAGAGCAAAAAGCCAGAAACAGCTCCAAGCAGGGTCCCGAGAACGATTGATATAGGTATATTCACAAAGTCCATAATGTCGGCACTTCCTCCCTGAGCCATGCTGGTAAAAGTTGAGAAAAGGACGATAACAAAAACATCATCGCAAGATGCACCTGCCATAATTAATTGGGGGATGCTCTTTGCCGTTCCATATTTTATGTCCATTAGCTGTACCATGCGTGGGACAACTACTGCCGGAGAGACGGCGCCAAGCACAGCCCCCATCAGGGCGGCTTCAATACGATTGACGCCAAGAAGTGGGGGCGCAAAAAGGAAAAAGGCGAGGACTTCAAAGCAGGCCGGCAGAAAAGACATCATAATAGCAGGGCGACCGACCTTTTTAAGATCTGGTAGATTGAGGGAGAGCCCGGCTTTGAGAAGAATAATTATAAGTGCTATTTGGCGCAGTTCAGGGGAGATTGCGAGGATCGATGGATCGAGCATATCCAGGGCGTAGGGACCGAGTAATATTCCAGTTAAAAGCATGCCAATAATTCGTGGTAGTTTAAGCTTTTGGCATAAAGCGGCGGCAGAAAGGCCAACGAGAAATATCAGCGCAAGGGATGTCAGCATAACACAAACACTTCCTCCTTTAAAAATAAAAAGCTGATGATTCTGCGATAAAAATCACAGAAGTCATCAGCTAATAAGCGGTTTAGGTTTCCCATGGGAGAACTTCATTCCCGCAAGCTATTATACAGCGTAGTAGAGCGCTTGTAAATAATTATTTTGTGTTTTGTATGAAAGAAGCTTTAAAATATGTCGCAACAAAATAGAATGGTGTGGTATCTGTGGATATTGCACAAAATACGGCAAAGCTATTGACAGGAGCGGAAAATTGTTTTAAGATAAAGACACCCCACGGGGGTGTGGTGTTATATAATAGATATGATAGCTAAAGAAGCATGTTCCAGTCAAAGGAGGATAGATGTGATACAGAAGTTTAACGTGACGGGGATGACTTGCTCTGCCTGCTCGGCTCATGTGGAAAAAAGTGTGAGGAAGCAGGAAGGGGTAGATGATGTTAGTGTGAACCTGCTTACCAATAGTATGATGGTGACATTTGATGAAAATGTTATAGACGAGTCTGGGATAATAAAAGCAGTTGTAGACTCTGGATATGGAGCGTCAGTACAGGGGAAGGCTGCCGAAAAGCGTGCAGAGCGTCCGGCAGATGTCACTGTGAATGAACAGCAAAATATGAAAAAGCGGCTAATTGTATCATTTGCTTTTCTGGTACCGCTTATGTATATCTCTATGGGACATATGCTGGGATTGCCGCTGCCGGGATTTTTTCACGGCGCAGAAAATGCGATTTTGCTTGCGTTTACTCAGCTTTTGTTGACCCTTCCGGTGGTATATATAAACAGAAAATATTATCAGGTCGGGCTAAAAACGCTGTTCCACGGAGCTCCGAACATGGATTCGCTCATAGCAATAGGCTCGGGTGCGGCGCTTGTGTATGGTATCTTTGCCATATACAGAATGGGGTATGCGCTTGGGCATGGAGATATGGATACCGTAGGTCAGTATGCAATGGATCTGTATTTTGAATCTGCTGCTATGATCCTCACGCTAATAACGGTAGGGAAATTCCTTGAGACGCGGTCAAAGGGCAAAACCTCCGAGGCAATAACGAAGCTTCTAGATTTGGCGCCAAAGACTGCAACCGTCATACGCGGCGGAGCAGAGGTGGAGCTGCCGGTGGAGGAGGTAGTTGTCGGGGATATTGTGGTAGTCCGGGCTGGGCAAAGGATACCGGTGGATGGAATTGTTGAGGAAGGGAACTGCTCAGTGGATGAGTCGGCCATAACAGGTGAAAGCATCCCAGTAGAAAAGCGACCTGGAGATAAGGTGATATCGGCTTCGATAAGTCGCTCCGGATATATCACTTTCAAAGCGACGAGGGTTGGTAACGATACGACGCTTGCACAGATAATACAGCTCGTTGAGGATGCAAGTGCATCTAAAGCACCGATAGCAAAGCTTGCCGACAAGGTTAGCAGCATATTCGTGCCGACGGTTATTTCGATAGCCGTTGTAGCAACGGTCGCATGGCTGATTGCGGGGCAGAGCTTCGAGTTTGCCCTTTCGATAGGGATATCAGTGCTTGTGATATCCTGCCCGTGTGCTCTGGGGCTGGCAACACCGGTAGCAATTATGGTGGGCACTGGAAAGGGGGCAGAAAACGGAATACTCATAAAATCGGCTGAAGCACTTGAAACGGCACATATGATAGATACAGTGGTTGTTGACAAAACAGGAACAGTTACCGAAGGAAGACCGCAGGTGACAGACATAGCTGTATTTCGTGGGACTGAAAATGAGCTTCTGACCGCTGCTGCCTCGCTTGAGGCATACAGCGAACATCCTTTGGCAGAAGCGATAGTTTCTGCTGCTGATGAGCGAGGGCTAAAGCTGTCAAAAGCTGTGGCAGATTTTTCGGCAGATGCGGGAGAGGGTATACGCGGAAGAGTAGACGGGAGACAGTTATATGCGGGTAACCGCAGAATGATGGAGAGGCTTGGAGCTGACAGCAAGGCGTTTTTGGATGGAGAACGGTTTGCAGAGGATGGAAAAACTCCCCTCTATTTTGCTGACGAAAAAGGTATTTTGGGGATAATAGCTGTTGCTGATGTTGTCAAGCCAACAAGCCGGCAGGCAATAGAAGAGTTTGAAAAAATGGGCATAGAAGTTATTATGCTCACAGGCGATAACGCGAGGACCGCAGAAGCGATAAGAAAAAAAGTAGGAGTGGGTAAAGTAGTTTCGGATGTTCTCCCGCAGGACAAGGAGCGGGAAATACGCGCAATACAGGAGAGCGGGAAAAAAGTCGCAATGGTAGGCGACGGAATAAATGACGCTCCTGCGCTTGCCCGGGCAGATGTCGGTATCGCGATAGGAGCAGGAACAGATGTTGCGATAGATTCTGCGGATATTGTGCTGATGAAGAGCGACCTAATCGATGCTGTGACTGCTGTGCAGCTCAGCCGTGCTGTAATAAAAAATATCAAAGAGAATCTATTCTGGGCATTTTTCTATAACTCTATCGGAATACCTCTTGCAGCCGGAGTATTTTTTATACCGTTTGCGCTAAAGCTGAATCCTATGTTTGGAGCGGCGGCAATGAGTCTCAGCTCTGTCTGTGTGGTATCTAATGCGCTGAGGCTTAGGTGGTTCAAACCTAAGCGTGTAAGAAATGCTGGTGAGGCGGTGGAGGAACCCGGTACAATTTTAAAAGTAAAAAAAGGAGAAAATGTTATGAAAAAAACAATAAAAATCGAGGGTATGATGTGTGCTCATTGCTCTGATCATGTAGAAAAGGCTCTCAATTCCATCGATGGAGTTGAAGCAACTGTAAATCTGGAAGCCGGCACGGCTTGTGTTACGCTGACAGGTGATGTAAGTGATAAAATGCTTTCAGATGCTGTGACAGATGCCGGTTACACGGTAATCTCGATAAGTTGACCGATGCGGGCGGACAGAGATAGGGTTTCGCGCCTGCTGAAAACTGCTAGAGGGCAGATCGATGGCATACTCAAAATGGTGGATGAGGACAGGTACTGTATAGATATCGTAAATCAGGTTATGGCTGCGGCATCTATACTGAGGAAAGTGGAAAGCGAGATATTCCGCGCACATATAGGTTCCTGCGTCCAGGAGGCCTTCGATTCGGGCGATGAAGGACAAAAGAAAGAAAAGATAGACGAGATAATTGCTGTAGTTGAAAAGCTTTCCCGATGATTTTGAGGACCGTGGAACAAAACTTCACGGTCCTTTACATATATTTTACAAAAACAGTGGAAGAGCGCTGAGAGATGTTATATAATTGAGTTGTTATCAAATTAAAAATTTATCTCCAGACCCCAAAAATTTAAAATTATCTTCGTATACTTATATCAGGTGGGATTGTGTTTATGGAAGATAGGCATCAGATAGCTCAGATGGTGGAAAGGGCAAAGCAAAGCCCGGAGGAAGCTGATGAGCTGATAATAAAATATATGGGATTTATAAAAGCGGAGACAGCCAGGTTCATCAAACGTGCCCCTCTGGAAGGGGTGGATGATGAGCTTGGCATTGCCATGCTTGCGTTTTATGAGGCAGTGCTTTCGTATGAGAAGTATAAGGGCACATTTCTAAAGTATGCTTCAACCGCGATAAGAAGAAGGTTAATAGATAATTATCGCCGGGAAAAAAGGCATCGCGGACAAATATCGCTATATGAGGGCAGTGACTCCGACGATGACAGGGGTTTGATTGATACATTGGGAGAAAAAGAAAGTAATATTGCAAAGAGGGAGGCACAGCTGGCAACAAAGCATGAGATAGATGAATTTTCGGCTCAGCTTACACGGCTTGGAGTGGAATTGAGCGATGTTGCAGACAACTGTCCAAAGCAGGAGCGGACATTTAGGGCTTGCCTTTCGGCGCTTGAATATGCAAAGAAGAATCCGGCGTTGTTGGATGAGCTGGTGACAACGGGAAGGCTGCCAATAGCTGAGCTTTCACGTGGAAGTGGAGTAGAGCGCAAGACGCTGGAACGGCATCGAAAATATTTGGTGGCAATCATGGTTGCATATACAAACGGATACGAGATAATACGAGGACATCTCTGCCAGATGGAGAGGAAGGAGAGCCGTAGATGAGCTACATTGTTATGGAGTGCCATTTGGCGTATGTAGTGCTTATGGGAGATAATGGACGTTTCTATAAGGCTGCGAACATGGGATATGAGATAGGACAAACGGTCAGTGACGTTGTTTTAATAGATGATCGCCGGGAAAAAATTCTGAGACTTCGCAGGCAGGTGGGTTCGATTATAGTGGCAGCAGCATGTATATGCTTGATGCTGTTCGGGGCTTTTCAGTATTATGCTGCTCCATTTGGAAGAATACGGATGAGGATAAATCCGGATATTCAGATAGTTGTCAGTAGATCGGATAGGGTTTTGGGCCTTGAGGGTCTAAATTACGATGGAGAACAGCTAATCGAAGGATATGATTATAAGAGCAAAAGCGGGCTTGAAATATCTGAGGAAATTCTCCTTCGGGCTATTGATATGGGTTATCTGAAAGCTGGAGGAGAAGTGATAATTGGGGTCGATTCTGACAATGACAAATGGAGAGAAGAGCAAAGCAATCTTATAATAGGGGGAATAAGCAGGTCACTGGATAAAGATATGGAGATAACAGTTACCATATATACAGATGATGATGACTGGGACGATTATGACTGGGATGACGACGTAGCTGAGACTAGCAAGCAGGGGTTAACTGTGCCGATTACAGGGGATAATAATAAGGCTGAAAAAGAATCGATGCCTGTGTCAGGAACATCTCAGCCAAATACCTTTGACGATGACGATGATGATGATGACGATGACGACAATGATGACGACGATGACGACAATGATGACGACGATGACGACGATGACGATGATGACGACGATGACGACGATGACGATGATGACGACGATGACGACAATGACGACAATGACAAAGAAAGAGATAATAAAAAATAATTGAAAAAATTTTCCGAACTACCCCGGTTTGGAGAGGGCGGTGACGTATCCTTTATACGAAGCTTACAAAAGCAAAAAATTAAAGGAGAAATATACATGAAGAATACCATTATAAAAAAAGCGGGAACCATATTGTTAATAGGTGTAACGGCGTTTTCAGTTTTTAGCGGATGCGGAAGCGGAAATACTATGAATGCCTCGGGAAGCGCCGGAGCCCAGATAGCTCCCCTAGTTGCAACAGAAATGGTTTCAGATTCTACAGAAGGAACGCAAACATTTGCAGTGAGTACCAAAAGCTTTGCAGCTTCCGCTATAAGCATTGATGATGCGGTGAACATAGCGCTCGGTGAAGTTGGGAGCGGAGCAACAGTGAGCGAAAAGGATTACGACAGAGATGATAACAAGTACGAGATTGACCTCTATAAGGACGGAGTAAAGTACGAGTACAAGATATCAGCGATAGACGGAAGTATCCTTTCTGTGGAGACGGATAAGAAGCTTGCGGTTCAAACTCCTGCCACAACTACATCAACCTCTGCATATATCAGCATGGAAGAAGCAAAAGAACTGGTACTTGCCGAGGCAGGAGCAAATGCGACTGTGCTTGAGATGGACTATGACGATGATGATGCTGAGTATGAGATAACGCTCTATAAGGATAGAGCTGAATACGAATACAAAGTATCGGCAGTAAATGGAAAAGTATATTTGGCAGATGTAGATTACGATTAATGATTTTTACAGCGGGAACGGGGTGGCTATTTTAGCCACCTCGTTTTTTATGTACAAAATATCAAAACGGTGGTATTATATTGCTATATTTCAGTTTAAGGAGCAAATATGGAGGATAAGACAAATGTAATGCGCCTTCTTGATAGTAGGAAGGTAAAATACACGGCATATGGATATGAGCCGAAAGAGGATTACAGCGGAGAAGATATTGCAAAGCTGCTTGGGAAAAGTCCGCAGAGAGTGTTTAAAACTCTTGTAACTACCGGAAAAAGCGGTTTACA
The DNA here is from genome assembly GCA_944386395.1 of uncultured Clostridia bacterium. Lineage (GTDB taxonomy): Bacteria > Bacillota > Clostridia > Oscillospirales > JAAYOS01 > CALXAZ01. Next base: position 468 of record CALXAZ010000156.1, on the reverse strand, counting down.
CTATGTTTTTGTAATTCCGGTAGTATCTGAACTGGATTTAAAAAAAGCTGCTAAAAGTGTTGGAGAGAAGTCGATAGAGATGCTTAAGGCAAAAGAACTGCTTCCACTTACTGGGTATATACATGGAGGATGCTCGCCAATTGGAATGAAAAAGCCCTTTAAAACAGTGATAGATAGCTCTGCTGAGAAGTTTGAATCGATAATTTTCAGTGCGGGAAGGCGGGGAAGGCAGGTAGAGACAAGTCTGGAGGAGCTCAGAAAAGTGATTAGGTTTGAGATTGCAGAGTTAACCTAGCAAAGACAAATTTTGTGTGGTTTAAAGAAATTTTTGCTTTTTAAGGTTAATTTAAGCTTGTGCTGTTATAGTAAATACCAGATGTTCCTCGACCTGGGATAGATAAACCTGGAAGGAGGATCTTATATATCATATGAATAAAAAGAAAATTTTTTCTATTACTATTCAGATTG
>CALXAZ010000155.1 GCA_944386395.1 uncultured Clostridia bacterium | reverse complement strand
AGGTTGCCACCAAGATAGCAATAGGATACACCTTGGACGAGATAACAAACGCTGTCACCGGAAAGACCTGCGCATGCTTTGAACCCGCACTTGACTATGTTGTTGTCAAAATGCCCAAGTGGCCTTTTGACAAATTTGTATACGCCAAAAGGCTTCTCGGCACCCAGATGAAGGCAACCGGAGAGGTCATGGCAATAGGCACAACTTTTGAGCAGGCAATAATGAAGGCTGTGCGCGGAGCCGAAATATCCCACGACTGCCTGCGCGACAAAAATATCTCTCTACTTTCGGACACAGAGCTCATTGAAAAGCTTCATGTATGTGACGATGAGAGGCTGTTCGTTGTGTTTGAGGCTCTGCGGCGGGATGTACCTGTGGATGAAATACATCAGATTACCACCATCGACCGCTGGTTCCTCAGCAAGCTGAAAAACCTTGTCTATCTCGAAAGAGAGCTTGAGTCTGCTCCTCTGTCTGATGAACTGTATCTCCGCGCCAAAAGGCTCGGCTATCCGGATAGCGTTATCGAGCGGATAAGCGGAAACAAAATTGAGCATTCAAGACATGCAGTATACAAAATGGTCGATACCTGCGCCGCAGAGTTTTCCGCAGATACCCCATATTTTTATTCTACATATGACGATGAAAATGAGGCAGAGGAATTTATCTCCCAGATAAAAGACCGAAAAAAGACGATAATTGTATTCGGTTCAGGTCCTATAAGGATAGGGCAAGGCATAGAGTTCGACTATGCCTCGGTCCACTGCGTATGGGCACTCAAGGAAGCCGGTTATGAGGTTGTCATCGTAAACAACAACCCGGAAACTGTCTCCACCGACTTCGACACTGCCGACAGGCTCTACTTTGAGCCGCTCACCCCGGAAGATGTTATGAACATCATCTACACAGAAAAGCCATATGGTGTTGTCGTTGCATTCGGCGGACAGACTGCGATAAAACTGACAAACTTCTTAAATCGCCAGGGCATTAAGATTCTCGGAACGTCTGCCGACAGCATAGACATGGCCGAGGACCGCGAACGTTTTGACGAGCTGCTCGAGCAGCTGAAAATAAAGCGTCCAAATGGTTACACTGTAATGACACGCGATGAGGCTCTCGAAATAGCCAACAAGGTCGGCTACCCAGTGCTTATGCGTCCGAGCTATGTCCTTGGCGGACAGAATATGATAATAGCCTTTAATGATGCAGATATAATTGAATACATGGGTATTATTCTCTCGCAAAAAATTGAAAACCCTGTACTTATAGACAAATACCTTATGGGTACCGAGCTCGAAGTCGACGCGATATGCGATGGCGAAGACATCCTTATCCCGGGTATCATGGAGCATATTGAGCGTGCTGGCATCCATTCCGGCGACTCTATTGCAGTATATCCCGCGTGGAACATAAACGAGGATATGACGGAGATAATAGTCGACTGTACAAAGCGTCTGGCGCTTTCCCTGAAAACTGTCGGGCTTGTCAACATACAATATCTCATCTATCAGGGCGAGCTATATGTAATCGAGGTAAACCCGCGCTCCTCCCGCACAATTCCATATATAAGCAAAGTGACCGGAGTACCTATGGTCGACCTGGCTACACGCGCCATGCTTGGAGAAAAGCTGAAAGACATGGGTTATGGAACCGGGCTTTATCCAGTCCCGCCATATGTTGCTGTAAAAGTGCCGGTATTCTCATTTGAGAAGCTTATCGATGTTGATACACATCTCGGTCCCGAGATGAAATCCACCGGAGAGGTACTCGGTATCGCAAGCTCGCTTGAGGAAGCTCTTTACAAGGGTCTTGTAGCCGCGGGCTATCGCATGGAAAAGGATGGAGGCATATTTATCACCGTCCGTGACAGCGACAAGGCTGAAATTGCAGATACCGCAAAGCGTTTCCAGGTTCTCGGCTTCCGGATATATGCAACCGAGGGAACCGCAAAGGTGCTTGAGGATTCCGGCATTCCAGCCACCCCGGTAAAAAAGATCCACGAATCCTCCGACAATACGCTCACCCTCATCGAAAGCGGAAAGATAAATTATGTTATCTCCACCTCCTCAAAGGGACGCATACCTTCCCGTGATAGCGTGAAAATACGCCGCAAAACTGTTGAACGCAACATCCCCTGCCTTACATCCATTGACACCGCAAACGCAATGGCAAACAGCCTGAAAAGCCGCTACTCGGTACACAACATCGAGCTTGTCGATATCAATAATATGCGCAAAGAGCGCACCCTCACACCATTTGCCAAAATGCAGAGCTGCGGAAACGACTTTATCTTTTTCGACTGCTTCAATATGGATGTGTCTAATCCCGAGGGTCTCAGTATCAAACTTGCCGACCGCCGCTACGGCATAGGCGGGGACGGAGTTGTGCTGATAACACATTCCGATAAGGCCGATGCCGGAATGAGAGTATTCAATCTTGATGGCAGCGAAGGAGAAATATGCGGGACTGCAATACGCTGTGTTGGCAAATATCTTTATGACCATGGGTATGTAACTGGACGCGATCTCACAATAGAGACTATGAGCGGAGTAAAGTCACTACGCCTGTACAAGCAAAACGGCGTGGTAACAACTGTAAGTGTAGACATGGGAGCTGTTGAGCTTCATCCAGCAAATATCCCTGTAATGCTTGATGGAAACAGTGTAATAAACCGCAGAGTAAATATCCGCGGACGTGAACACAATATCACATGCATATCGGTAGGTAATCCACATTGCGTAATATTTACCGACAGAATAGACAGTGCAAATATGGACAGCATATGCCCCGTTATTGAAAACGCTGATATCTTCCCCGAGCGTACAAATATTGAGTTTGTGCGAGTCCTCGATCGCCGCACCATACGTACCCGTACATGGGACCGTGGAACGGGAGAGACCTGGGCAAGCGGTGACGGAGCGTGTGCTGCTGCAGTCGCCGCTATCGAAAACGGATACTGCGACAAAAACTGCGAGATCACCGTCAAACTCACAGGCGGCGACCTGAAGGTCAGCTATATAGATGGTAACGTAAAATTGACAGGCGACGTTACAAATGTATTCGAGGGTACCGTCGAGCTGTAAAGCACAAAACTCCAAAATAAAAAAGGAGCGAAATTTCGCTCCTTTTTTATTTTATTTGGGCAATTTATATATTTGTCACAAATGTCACTATACCTGACACTCCAAGGAATGCGTATATAAGCTTCTTTAGCTGCTCGATATTGATCCGATCAACTATCTTTTGCCCAAAAATCTTCCCAAGCCATATCCCCAGTATTCCAGGTATCACAAGCGGCAGAAGGTCAACTGTAATTATCCCATTTATTGCCCGTATCGTTGTATTATATATCGAGGTAAGTGCAAAAAATGCCTGTGTTGTCCCAAGATAGTTTTCTTTCTTGTCCTCCGTGGCCGCAAGAAAATACAGCACCATCGGAGGTCCCCCTATTCCAAAAAGCCCGCTTGCTACCCCCGATATCGTCGAACAAACCGCAGCAGCCGGTACTGTAGGCTTAAGCTTTATTTTTTTTGCAAAAAACATAAAATATACCGCTGCTGCTACAAGAAACAGCCCAAAATATGCCTTTAACCCAGCAATATTTAGCTTTGACGCCACCGTTATCGTGACTCCGCTAACGACAAGATAAAATATTGCTGGCAAGACGACAATTTTCGGATCTATGTACTGCCTGTATCTCCACGCTATCAACAGGCAAAGCCAGACCGTTATCAGCGTGGACAGTGCCGAGGATTGCAACATAGGCAAAAAAAGCGGAAAAAACAACATAACAAATATCCCGCTGCCAAAGCCGGTAGTCGTTTGTATTATGCCCCCTCCTATTGCCGGCAGAAACACAAATAACAGCATCCAAAAATCTATCTCCACACCCCATACCTCCAAATCTATAATCTATATATCGCGTACCTCCGTACCTGACAACGTTTGTAATAATATCACCTAGAGCGCACTCAAAGTCAAGAGCCATTTATCAGACGGTTGTCTCCATCCACCCGATAACATACGGCGTCATTTCAAATTTTGTACTCCCTGTCTCGATAAACCCGTGTGATATATACCAGTTTCTCAGCCTCTCGTTCTGCCGCATTATTCCAAGGGTGAGCCTTTTTCCTCCCCATCCCTTGGCATATCCCTTTGCAAACGCAAGCATTTCCGAGCCATATCCTTCGTGCCGGTGTTCGGGAAGTACAGATAGATTATTCAGGTGTACGTCTTCTTCTGAACGCTTTTCAAGCCTGAAAAAACCTACAAGCTTTCCTTCCTTATACACACCAAACAGCTTTTCCCCGCCATCAAACCTCACTTCAAGCTTTTTCCTGGTAATAAATGCCGGGTTTTTCGGGCAATCCCGCTCCGTATACCCAAATTCTTTCATAACTGTCGAAAAGCTCTTCCTCACCAGCCCGGCACACTCGTCCAGCTCTTCACGCAACACAGTATGTATATCTGTCATTTCCTATCCTCTTTCAAAATTGAATAACACTTTATATCATGGAACTGCCCGTCTTTTCCAAGGTGTTCACCACGCTGAGTCCCCTCATATGTCATGCCGCATTTTTCCATCACCCTACCGGAGGAAACATTTTCAGCTACATAGCGCGCCTTGACCTTATGAAACCCGACATCCTCAAACGCAAAATCCAACACAGCTTTCATAGCCTCGGTCATAAGCCCTTTCCCCCACCAATTCTTTCCCATGCAATAACCTGCTTCGCAATACATGTTTCTGTTGCTTATATTCATCAGACTTATCGATCCTATCGGTTGTCCAGTTTCCCTGAGCACCATTGCCCACTGATAGTTATCCTGTTTCACGCTCTCAACCGTCCATTGGCGCACAAGCTTCTCCGTCACATCTATGCTGCCATGCGGCTCCCATGTAAGATATTTTGTCACCTCAGGATCGTTTGCCCAGTTACGAAACATTGCCGGCGCATCCTCATGCGTAAACGCCCTTAGTATCAAACGGTCTGTCTTTAAAGTTTTGCTTCCTTTATGCTCCATACCAAACCTCCTGCTGACATTTTTTTAAACGTATCACTCGTCCCTGTATTTGTCAAGGGAGGTTTAAGAAAACTGTAAGAAAAACCATATTGTTTCTGTAAGACATAAAGCTTATTATATAAATAGCTCGAAAAGATTTGACACTATATTCAGTTTTTATTATAAATCTTACAGGCTTCTATTTTACATGCTTTATGTCAGGACTACACTAATCCGAGGTGACTCAAATGGATACACAAAAACCACTAATCCTCGTGGTTGATGACGACCGCGAAATAGTGCGCGCCATCACGATAAACCTTGAACGCGAAAGCTATTCCGTTCTTGCTGCCTACGACGGTGTCGAGGCTCTGGAGGCTGCGACCTCAAAAGACATCAGTCTCATTATTATGGATATAATGATGCCTAACCTAGATGGTCTTTCTGCCCTTATGAAGCTGAGAGAGCAAAAAAATATTCCCGTTATCCTTCTTTCTGCAAAAACAGAATACAGCGACAAAATATTAGGTCTCTCTATGGGTGCAGATGACTATATCTCAAAACCTTTTAACTCAGGCGAACTTATTGCCCGTGTAAAATCACAGCTTCGCCGGTATACTCAGCTTGGAGGCATAGATTCTTCTATTGGAGATCACCTTCTCCGCTCTGGAGGTCTATGCTTCAACACAGAGACAAAAGAGCTGACAGTAGACGGAGAAAGTGTCAGGCTAACAGCAACGGAGATGAAAATTCTTGAGCTACTCCTCAAAAATGCCGGCAGGGTATTCCCAACAGAGGAAATATATGAGCGTATATGGGATGTCCCTGCGTACAGTGTAGAAAATACCGTTATGGTACACATCCGCAGGATACGTGAAAAAATCGAGATAAACCCAAGCAACCCCGAGTATCTTAAAGTAGTCTGGGGCGTTGGGTACAAGATAGAAAAGTTACCGGTTCGATAAAAGGAGGTTATTATGGAAGAAAAAATCCGCAAGTCTCATCCTACACGGGCATTTTTACTTCTTTTTATTTCTCTCTCACTTTTCTTCGCCTGCATATTTGCTCCTGTGCTGGCAATATCGCGCTCCCACATCACTTTTAACGATATCCAATACATTTTCGATATACTGCTCGAGGGTAAAAATCAAAAAACAATTCTTATGAACGAAACATTGGCACCATATCTTTCTTCCCTTATAAAATCTACCAGGGAAAATCAGCCCTATTTTTCGCTGGGGGAACAGGATAACCTTGCATTCTTTGCATCACAAAATGGAAAGATTCTCACCAACACACTCCCGGAAAATGAGGAACAGCTCCGCGATTACAGCTATCTGATAATTATCAACCAGGGTCAACTGGGTATTTTCTACCACCCGGAAGCCCTTTCCGAGTATCTCCCGGCACACAGCATGGAGGACATCTCATATGCTGCTCTTAACTCTGACAAAATACATCGCTATTCCTCGATTATGTCCTCATACTATGATTTTATGGAAAGCCCTTCTTCTGCAAATTCTGAGATTGTCCTTGCGGTAAAGGACGAGCTTGTCCAAAACTATCGTTCAGGGCAATTCTCTCACCTCTATGAGCTAATCCAGCAGATAAACATAATACGCATTGCTGCCCGTTCATTCTGCGCGCTGGTATTGTCCGTCTTTGTACTCCTCATATTATCCATAGCTTCCTTCCGTGACAGGAGGGAATTTAACGCAAGGCTTGCAAAAGCTTTCAGGCACCTTTGGTTTGAGCTGCGTCTTATCATCCTTGTCCTTGACATTGCGCTTTTCACGGCATGCCTGCTTGAACTGCTATCAATCTGGTCTTATGTTGACATATTGTCCATCATCCTTCTTTTCTCACTTCTGATAGCATTATTCTGGGTCTTTTATTTCTGCGTAGTTGACATAAAACATAACGGTAAGCAATATTTTACCCACAACACAATAAATTCTCTCCGGAAAGCAGTTATCAATCATATCGGCAGCAAAAACCTCTCCCTTCCCTTCCAGAAACGCATGCGCAACAGGTTCCTTCTTCTGATTATATCAGAAAGCATACTCATCATCATTTGCTTCATATGCGTATTCGGTATGCCTTTTTTGTCTATCCTCTCAGCTGTTGCCGGAATTTGGATTTTGTTTTTCTACTTCACCCGCTGGTATTCCCCTCTTATGCAGGACATTGGATTGCTGTCAAAACAGATAGAATCCATAAGGAATGGAGATGATGCTCCACCGCTTCAGCTCTCTTCCAGCTCTGGGCTGGCTGAAATGGCAGAAGAACTAAACGAGATTCAATCCGGTATAAATATGGCGGTCGACAGAAGGATAAGGTCTGAACGTATGAAAATAGATTTAATAACCAATGTCTCACACGATCTGAAAACTCCTCTTACTTCTATCATCGGTTATATCGACCTTCTGGAAAAGGAGGAACTTTCACCTCAATGCAGGGACTATGTAACGGTTCTAGCCAAAAAAGCAGAGCGATTAAGGGTGATGATCCAGGATATTTTTGAAGTGTCCAAGGCAACCAGCGGGAATCTTGAGCTGCATATCGAGCCGATAGATCTCTGCCGTCTTACCGAGCAGACGCTTGCCGATATGAAGGAGAAAACAGATGCTTCAGAGCTTTCTTTCCGCGTTAACTTATCGCCTGAGCCGGTATACGTTATGAGCGATGGCGAGAGAATGTACCGTGTATTCCAAAACCTGATTGACAATGCTCTCCGCTACTCCCTAAGTGGCTCACGTGTATATATACATGTATGGCAGGAGGCAGACCACGCAATTTGCGAATTTAAGAATACCGCAAGCTATGAAATGAACTTCGGCAATCTGGATATAACAGACCGATTTGTACGCGGGGATGCTTCGCGTACTGCCGAGGGCTCTGGTCTTGGTCTTTCGATTGCAAGAAGCTTTACAGAAGCATGCGGCGGCAGTCTCTCAGTAATAACAGACGGAGACCTATTCAAAGTGACAATACGCTTCCCCCTGTGCAGCAACCCTGCCAATATATCTACAGATTCATCAAATCTTTCAAAAACGTTCCCAGATCTGCCTCCAATGCCCCCAGTCAGGGAAAACGATATCATTGAAGTAACAGCAGAAGAAGCACCTCCTTTTTAACACTCATCTATACTTCAAAACTTTCTCGCACATGACCCCGGCAATATTGCCGGGGTTCTTTTCCTGAAACTGAAAACAGATGATTTGACAACTATTTTTTGCTGTGTTACAATATTATTCATAATATTTATTCCTATATTCAGGCTACAGGAGGAATACTTTATGCTTAAAGAAGGTAATACTGCCACCGACTCTCGTCCGGAGCCCAAATCACTATGGAACTATAACTTTATAATGGTTCTTGTGTTTGGATTTCTCTCCGGTACTGCAAATCAAATGGTAAACCCGCTGCTTTCCAAATACGCAATAAGCCTTGGCGCTTCCCTTTCCCTTGCGGGCAGCATAGTAGGGCTGCAGAGCGGTATGGCAATGTTTATGCGCCCAGTTTCCGGCGCTGCTTCTGACCTTCTTAACCGAAAGTTCGTAATGATCGGGAGCATCATAACTTCTTCCATAGCGTTTACCGGATACTTATTGTTTAAAAACATCCCTGTGGTAATTTTTTGCCGTATTTTACAGGGATTTGCTTTCGCGTTTATGAGTGTTGCCCGCACAGCTTTCGCTACAGAATATATTCCAAAGGACCGCATGGGCGAAGGCGTGGCCTTCACCTCATTCGGAGTTGTACTGTCTCAAGCTGTCGGTCCTGCCATTGGTCTTTGGATTTCCGAAAAAATTGGCTTTAACGGTTGCTTCATCATTGCTCTGATATGCTCAATATCCGGCATAATCCTGTTGTCTACCTTGCCATACAAACATGTGCGCGGAGACTTTAAATGGAACAAATTAAAATTCTCAAACCTCCTTGCCATTGAAGTTCTGCCATATGGTCTTATTGCCGGTCTTTTTGCCATGGTTACTCATATGGCTAACGCATTTGTCCCTCTAATCGGCGATGAGCGCGGTATTCCAAATGTTGCTGTCTTTTTTACTATTTATTCAATAGCTTCTTTGATTCTGCGCCCGATATCCGGTAAAATCCTCGACAAATTCGGTTTGCCCGTTCTGCTGTACCCGGCGTTTTTCTGCGCTGCGATAACATTTATCCTCCTCGGAGCTGCACAAAGTATCATTGTTATAATTATCGCAGGTATATTTAAATCCCTCAGTCAGGGCGTGGCTCTCCCAAGTATACAGGGTTCAGCAATTAAAAGACTTGGAAAAGAACGCGCCGGCGTTTCCGCCGCTACAATACATATCGGTCAGGATCTAATATGCTGGATAGCTCCATCGTTTGGAGGCGCACTCGCTGCTAGCCAAGGCTATGCAAATACTTTTTACATCTATGCTGGTATCATCCTCCTGGGTCTCCCGTGCTATATCCTCATACGCCACTTTGAAAAGAAGCGCGAAATCGGCAATATACAGTAATTTCTTCAACATGCAAAAAGAACCGTGCTTTATAGTCTTTCCCACTTACGTTTTATTCTCTGTATAAAACAAAAAGCTCTATGTGGAACAGTTTTCCACATAGAGCTTTTTCTTCTCTTAAAAACTTCTCTCAAAGAGCTTTAAACCGTCTAATTACCCTCCTCCTGCTCATGCGCGGCAAATATATCCTTACCGATTATAGCCCCATATACTATTGAGCCGCTTCCATATTTGCTGCGTATGGTGTCCATTGCTCTCTCAAGCTTTTCATTTTTCTCACGTTTTTCATCGTCAGGTCCATCAAACAAACTCATTTGCTCCACACTATCTTCCTCCGATATCAATCCTGTACCGGTAACCGTTATCAACCTTATCGGAGCAGACAGGTTCCACGAGCTCCTGATAAGCTCCATCGCTGCCAAACAAAGTTCTTTTGCAAGGTTGGTAGGACGTTTAAGTGGCTTCTGACGGGATATTGTTTTAAAATTTGGATCCTTTATCTGAATCTGTATGGTGCTGCACCTTACAGCGTTCCTTCTCATCCTTGCAGCCACGGTGTCGCACAAGACCATAACTCCCGCATAGACGTCGCTTTCCCCGATAAGGTTTCTGCTGAAAGTCATTCCATTTCCAACAGATTTTATCTCCTCCGGAAAATCATATCTCCTTACAGCACTCATATCCTCACCGGCAGCATAACATTTTATCTGTTCTCCCATCCTTCCCAGCAACTTTTTCAGCATTTCTCCGTCTGCCACCGCAAGCTCGCCTATGGTGTGTATACCCACCGATGCCAACGCCTTCTTTGCCGATTTACCCACATACAAAAGTGCCCCAACATCCAGCGGCCATACTATCCTACGAAAGTTTTCACGGTTTATCTCAGTAGTCGCATCCGGTTTTTTCAAATCACTTCCCAGCTTTGCAAAAACCTTATTAAATGACACACCCACAGAGATAGTGAGATCAAATTTCTCTTTTATAATTGCTCTCAGTTTATCTGCAATTTCTCTCCCGCTTCCAAAAAGCTTTTCACTTCCCGTTACATCAAGCCAGCTCTCATCTATTCCAAACGGCTCTACCATATCAGTAAAATGAAGATATACCTCATTTACCATTTGAGAATATTTTAAATAGAGCTCTCTATGTGGAGGGGTGAGGACTAGCTCCGGACATTTCCTTTTTGCCTGCCATACCGTTTCAGCAGTCTGCACTCCTGCCCGCTTGGCAAGCTCATTTTTGGCAAGAATTATCCCATGTCTATTTTCCGGGTTGCCGCACACTGCCATCGGCACCCTTTTCAGTTCGGGATGCCCTATACATGCAACAGATGCATAAAATCCATTCAGATCACAGTGTAGTATTGTCCTGTCCACGCGATCACCTCCTCCATTTATTCATCGCTTCATCTCAGCTCTGCTGTAGATATCAGCCTTCTATAGTACTCCGGAGGCATTTTCTCCTTTAGTGTCTCAATAGCCTCCCCATAGTTATTCTTATGTCCCCCATATGTATCTGTCTTTTGCAATCTGAAACCCAGATCCAGATACATACATACAGCTTTATGGCTCCACGTTTGCGTATGCAGATATATATTTCCTCTCCTAACATACATCCCGAGTCTTCGAAGCGCACTGACCGTAACAGCCTTACCTATCCCCCTGCCTTGAAATTCCGGACATGCCGCCACCCAATGGAGGGCAGGCTGCCACATACGTTCAGGGTCAGTAAACCATGCTGTTGCCGTTGCCACAGGCTGACCTTCAAATTTCACAAAGCAACAGAGATCAGATAGAAGAATGCCATATCTGCTGTATCTCCTTTCAAAATAGCTCAACGCCATCTCCGGACGCTCAAATTCACCAACAGAACACTCTATTTCTGCCCAAAACTTCTCATCTCCAGAGGTGTATCTGGCATAGGAAAACCCGGCAGGCAGCTCAGGCAGCGGGTTTGAACACACCCGCTCCGCCTTTCCCCGCATTATCATATTGTAATATGGCAGCGTCTTATCAAGCATCTATCTCACCTCATGGGCACCGCCGCCGGCTCCGCTCACATAAAATTCAGGCTCCAGACCAGTCCGAGCCATGTATCTTTCGCCAAGTTCTCTTATAAAGCTGCCTATCAAAGAGCCCCTAACAATATTTACCGTACATCCTCCAAATCCAGCACCCGTCATTCGCGCGCCAACACATCCTTCCAAAACCTTCGCCTCCTCGACCATTGCATCCAGCTCCGGGCAACTCACCTCATACATGTTTTTTAACGAGTCATGCGATTCAATCATAAGCTGTCCAAACGCCTCAATATCACCTTTCCTAAGCAGCTCCACAGAGCTCAAAACCCGCTGGTTTTCATACACAGCATGTCTCGCCCTCCGATATACCGTCTCATCCTCTATCGATCCGCAGTGCTCGTCAAACAGCTCCGGCGTCAGCACGCAAAGCGACTCAAGCCCAGGCAGCTCACTTCTCAGTTGATCCAAAGCCTGCGCACATTCAGCGTGGCGCTCATTATATTTCGAGTCGGACAAGCTTCTCTTTTTATTTGTATTTGCAATAACTATTTTATATTCTCCAAGTGCCAGTGGGATATACTCGCAGTCAAGGGTTGCGCAGTCAAGCAGCATGGCACAGTTTTCCCTTCCCATAGCCGAGGAAAACTGGTCCATTATCCCGCAGGAAAGACCTACAAACTCATTTTCTGCTACCTGTGATATCTTTGCAAGCTCCACCATATCCGGGGGTGTCGTGCTGGAATAACTGGCAATGGCAAGCGCACAGGATACCTCTATCGCGGCCGAAGAGCTCAGCCCGCATCCATGAGGGATCTCATCGTCAAACAGCATATCCAATCCGGTAAGCATATATCCTCTGCGCTTCATTTCATACATCACACCTGCCTGATAGCTCCCCCAGCCTATCGGTCCTGTCTCCTCTATTCTCTCCAGATCCACTACCGGTCTATCCTCCAGGTCGGTCGCTGCCATACGGACAATTCCGCTGCCATTCTCTCTTACAAGCAGGGTTGTCCCCATCGTAAGCGCAACCGGCAACACCTTGCCGCCGTTATAATCGATGTGCTCACCTATGAGATTCACCCTGCCCGGGGCTCGAAAAATACGGATATCATTTCCTCCCCCGTATATTTCTATAAATTTCTTTTTAAGCTCAACTATTTTACTTTCCATACTGCTACCCCCTTTGCTTGTATCTTTTCACTTGTAGCATATTGTCTGCCTATATTATATCCCGCAATCTGTTACAGCTTGTGAATACGAATGTCCCTATGCCAACGGATATTGCCAGATTAAGGGAATCTACGTCACTGCTCTGCGGTATAAAGATGCTGGTGCCAAGCTCTGCAAATGAGCTGTCCAGCCCGCGCGCCTCATTGCCAAACACCAACGAGTATTTCTCGGAACGAGGACAGTTAGCAAGACTCAGCACATGCTTACCGTCCAGCATAAATGGAAAAATGTCTCTGTCACCGTATTTTTCTAAATAATCGTAAAAGCCTTTAAAGCGCTCAAACCTCATCTTGAATAACGACCCCATCGACGAGCGTACCGTCTTGGGGCTGAAAATATCTGCCGCGGGCTCGATAATAGCAAGGTCATACACCCCCAGACCTACAAGCGTCCTGATAATGGTTCCAAGGTTTCCCATGTCGCTTGGATTGACCAAAACAACATGCGGGCTATTACAGTCCAGCGTACAGCTATATTTTTTAAACACACCGGCGGCGTAGCAGTTTTCCTTGTCACTGATTTTAGACAACACTTTCCTATCTATTTCAAACATGATCCCCTTCTCTTTGCAGCGGCGCTCCATTTCCTCCCGGTCAGTAAAGTCCGGGTCTATATATATGCAAATGACCTCATTTTCTCTACTACCCATAAGCTCAAAGGTTGGAAATGGTCCAAGAGTATACGAATAATCAAACTCCTTTTTATAGCGCTTTAGCTGTGATTTCTGCAAATTGTGTACTTTTTTATCCATATTCTCCGTTTCTCCTCATGCAGCTACCTCAATCTTAATATTATTTATTCTATAAATATGATACCATATCGCTCTGCTTTTTTCAATCCACGCCACTTTTCTTTTGCGGTCATGAGATAACTTAAAAAATTTTAAAATCCCTATTGACAGTCACGTGACCATATGTTATAATCAAATCACCTTGACAGAGAGGAGGAAACCAAGATGATAAAGCTGCTCCCCGGAACAACGGTGAAAGCCGATATTTCGCAGGAAAATATAGCCGACAGCATATTCACTCCCATGTTTCTTACAGGCGGGCTCGTCCTGTCACAGGTCGCCCAGCTCACCGGACTGGAGCCGCACACCATCCAGAACTGGGTCAAGCGGGGGTTTCTGGCTCCCCCTGTCCAGAAAAAATACTCTCGCAGGCAATTTTCGCGTATTCTCATAATAAACATGCTAAAAAGCACATTACAAATGGATAAAATCTGCGCTCTCCTCTCATATGTCAATAATGCGCTTGACGACGAAAGCGACGATGCTATCGACGACTCACAGCTATATCTCTATCTTGTGCGGATGGCTAGCTTCGCCGAAATACATCGCGTATATTCGAACGCCGAGCTCGACGCAGAATTTGACCTGGTTCTCGCGGACTATACTGAGCCGTTTGAAGGTGCGCGCCAGCGGCTTAAGAAGGTACTTGAGATCATGCTTATCGCATACAGGGCATCACAGCTCAGCAGGCTTGCAAGCGACATGATAGCAGACCTCGACATGAACCGTTGACAACTGTATGCCGTGCGCAATGCCCGGGACGCCGACAACACAGAAATCATAGTTCCCGGCATATCGTTAAACAAACATAACTATCGAAAGAGAGTGACATATAATATGAAACCAGTAAAGATCGAAACCTGCCCATACTGCGGAGGGAAAGACTTGATTGGTGGATACGGCATACAGTCCATATCCTCATCCGACAAAATCGCAACCCGCAGGCTTCTTGGAGATCTGGAATACACTGTCTGCTCTGACTGCGGCAGCATCGTTCACATTGGAGCCATCAACCTCGAAAAGCTCATTGCCGGAAACAAGGCAGCAGGATAACAACAATCCTCAGGCAAAGTTTAATTCGCAATTTAAATATTGGTCTGCGTCTCCTGACAGGAAACGCAATATCTGTAAAAAATCAGGGATGGCGGAATTCCGCCATCCCTGATTTCAGTCTATCTTCACTTCATATCCGGATACTTTGCCGTCTTCAAATTCTATCACAAGCCACTCGCTGTCTATGGATAATAGCCCTCTCTCTGGTCCAAGGTAATAGACGCTCACATCACCCCGGACAAAATATCCGAGATCATTGTCATTTTCGCCCAGAAGCAATTCCAGCTCCTCTCTCCCATATCCCATCAGGTCATATTCCTCGAGCAGATCATCCACTATTTCGACCCTTTCAGACGGGTTTTCTATCCACTTTTCCGTAGTAAAATCATGCTGATATGCATATACGGCAGCAAATATCAAAACCAAAACCGCTAACGCCACAAAAGCTCCGAAAACAATATAGTTAACCGCTTTCGCTCTTTTTATCTTTTTTTCAATATTTTCATCCATCAAGAAATCAGGCTCTTTCCTTTCTGTCCCATATAAAGCCTAAAAAGATGATAACTGCTGCCATCCCCCAGAAATATGCGTTCATATACGGGACCTCAAATATGTTTTCTGTGAAGCTGTGAGCAAGAACACCTGCCATGCCAGCAAATAATCCTGTTGCCACGCTCGACATCTCATTTCCTCTAAGTCTGAATATTGCCCTGAGAGAGGTCACTGCTAGCATCATTAAAGTAAATACATATCCTACAAGCCCTATATATCCCATCTCAACTAGAGTTTTGAGATAGTAGTTATCCATATAAAAGTAACTCAGTACACTATTTATCTGATTTTGCATTGCAACCGCTCCACCAAAACGGCCCATACCATATCCAATAAGCGGACTTACTGACATTTCGAGCACCTTCATGCCTTCGCGCCATCTGCCAGCTCTCCCGCCGTTCAGATTTGCATTTGCAAAATCCTCTGTAAACAAAAAGGTTATTCTATTTGCTATCTGCGGAATAAATACTGCAATTCCTATCGCAAGCGCAACTATCGCAATAAGTCTCCTGTCCTTGATTATTGCAAATACCATAATTGCCACTGCCATTCCCAGCCACGCCCCTCTAGAAAACGTGAAAAGACAGGCAAGGCATATAAGACCAGTACAACCCCAGAAAAATATTTTTGCTATCATGGGTTTAACCCGGTATGCATACGACGCTGCAAGCGGAGCAAACATCACAGTAAACGCACCCATTACATTGGGGCTTCCAAATATCGAAAAAACCCTTGTGCGGACTCCAGCCTCTGCCTGAGCCACCCACGTAGAGGGTATTGGAACGTCAATGATGAACTGGTATATTCCGTGCAGCGCAATAATCGTCGCAAGACCTACCATCGTACCGCAAAACGCCTCTACATCCTTTTCGTCCTCAATCACCCTTGTCAGCACAAAAAACCAGAACATATACTGCACCACGGCTCGGTATCCGGCAACAGCTATCGACATATAGGGGGATACAGCACACAAAAGCATAAAGCCTATTCCGATAAAAAGTATAAGCGACAAGTCAAATGGGTTTGCACGAGAGGCTTCGCTTTTTTCTGAAAACATCCGCCGGAAAAGTACATATAAAAAGCCAAATATCAGAAAAGCTTCGTCCCATACCGACGCGATAAAAGCCACAGGGGAATACGTGCGAAGCGCATAGTCTATCGGGAGATAGAGCGCAAACAGCACCACTATCAGCCTGTTCATGCCTCTTGCAAAAAGTATTTTGTAAAACAAGCTATTTCGGAGAACTGCCGAATGCCAGAAGCGCACAATAACGCTCCCCTCCACAACCTGCCAAACACCTCTGCCTATTCTGTTGGCAAAGGAATTAAAGCGCACTAAAAACCCATTCCACCACGAATTTTTCGTAGATGAATCGGAGCATCCGAAAAATTTCCAGAGCAGCCCCTTTGTCACCGAGTTATTCCAGCTACGCTTGAAAGCATTTATCACCGCCGCAATCAGGCTGTACTGGTATAAGTTACAAAGCCAGAAAAACAAGCGAAACAGAAAACTATTATATAGTATTTTATCGATCATAGCTATTCCTCGATCACGACAGATTCTATATTGCCGTTCATCTCAAAATACTTCGTTTTTACTATATGATCCTTTCCCGTCCTTATCTCCTGAGAGCCGACCTTCATTGCCGTCGTATCGCTTACATTCGCCTCTATCGTCACAAGAATGTCTATTTTTGTACCGTCAAGAGCATCAACTATCCGACCGTCGTCTGTTGTTACCTGTGTGACATACTGTATTCTTTCCGCGTCTACTATATATGCGTCAGCAACGTACCCCTCCGAGGTCGTGAGCTGCTGTGGAAACTCGTTTGCGACAAGTGAGTCATAATAGCGATCAAAGGTCCCCCGTATACGTACTGTGTAGGTTATATCCTTTGTGCTTGTTACAAGCTCACTTACCTGTGTTCCGAATATTTTCCATGCAACACCTCCTACAACCAACAGGACAAAGAGTATCACCAGTAAATCAACAAGGTTAATTATCCCAAACAGCTTTCCTTTTTCGTTAATTATTTTCATATCTGTTCCTTTCTTGCTCCAAGAATACTTCACGCGCCTTGACCACAC
>CALXAZ010000154.1 GCA_944386395.1 uncultured Clostridia bacterium | reverse complement strand
TAAAGAGCTTGTTGCGACCCACGGGAAGGAGCTTTTAGAGCTTGCACGGGAGCACGGGGCAAGATATCTTTATGAGGGCAGCGTAGGAGGGGGAATACCGGTAATTCGTCCGATGGAAAATTGTCTTGCGGCAAACGACATTCGTGAGATATACGGGATACTAAACGGGACTACAAACTTTATACTTGCTAAAATGATAAAAGAAGGAAAGATCCTGGAGGAGGCTTTAAAAGATGCACAGGCGCTGGGCTATGCGGAAAGGGACCCTTCGGCGGATCTTGACGGACCGGACGCTGTGCGCAAAATATGTATACTTGCGTCTATTGCAAGCGGCAGGCACATAAAGCCTGAGCAGGTATGGTGCGAAGGCATGAGGGGAATAACGGTTGAGGATATCGCGTTTGCAGACAGGGCTGATATGGTAATAAAATTCCTTGGACGTTGCGTAAAAAAGGGAGATGGGATGGTTGTATATGTTGCACCGCATCTCATACCTAAGCATAGACCTCTTGCCTGTGTTGACGGAGTTTTCAATGGGATAACTGTTGTGGGGGACGAGGTAGACGAGCTTATGTTTTATGGGAGGGGAGCAGGAGCGGCGCCTACGGCATCGGCAGTGATGGGAGATATAGTAGATATCCTTGAAAATCCGGATAGAAGGGGTCGGCTGTGGGAAGATGGCAGCCGGTATGTAGAGGACTGCCGTGTTCTCGAAAACAGGTGGTATGTCAGGATGACAGGGGATCTGCGGACTGCAGAGGAAATCTTTGGAGAGTTTACAGCAATTATACAAAGCGGCGGAGAGGTAGTGTTTATAACTGCCAAGATGGACGGATACAGTTTTGAGCAGCGTATAAAGATACTTAAAGAGCTCTCAATCGTAAATTCTTCTTTCAGGATACTTGATTAGAGGCAAAAGGAGCTATATACTATGATACAGATATCGGTTCCGGCAACAAGCGCCAATATGGGTTCTGGGTTTGACTGCATGGGTATTGCATTGAGCATAAGAAATGTGGTGGACATGGAACTGAACGATGGAATAGAAATAACTAACAAGTATGGTTATGATATTCCATCAGACGAGACAAATTTGATATATAGATGCGCAAAGCAGGTGTTTGATATATGTGGCAGAGCATTGCCTGGGCTAAAGATTATTGAGGAATGTAATATTCCGATGACGAGGGGTCTTGGTTCGTCCTCGGCATGTACAGTGGCAGGTCTGTTGGGAGCAAATGAGCTGCTTGGAAGACCGCTAAAGGAGGAGGACCTGATAAACCTTGCGGCGATAATAGAGGGACACCCGGACAATTCTACCCCTGCCATACGAGGGGGATTTGTAGCGGCAATGCTGGAAAATGGTAAAGTGTGGCAGGTTCGCGTTCCGATATCGAACAGGCTGAAATTCTGCGTATTTGTACCGGAGTTTGAGCTTAAAACAGAGAAGGCTCGCGCGGCGCTACCTGAGACGGTTCCCTTTCATGATGCGGTGTTTAATCTGTCCAGAGCTGCTCTGCTGGCAGGTTCGCTTGTTGCGGGGGAGCTGCATAATATAATAGTGGCGACCGATGATATCCTGCATCAGCCTTATAGATTCGAGCTCATCCCGCAGGGGAAAGAGGTTCTTGAAGAAGCAAAAAGGCTAGGGGCTCTCGGCGCATATATTTCCGGTGCGGGACCGTCTATCGTGGCAATAGTCGACAGCGTTGATCTTGGCTTTGAGAAAAGGGTAAAAAACAGGTTTGCAGAGGTGCTGCCTGAATGGCAGCCAGTAATGCTTGACTGCGATGAAGAGGGAGCTACGGTAACAAAAATCTAATCCCGCGACTAATCCTTATCTATTGGAGGCAGGAAAATGGCTCTTATTGTACAGAAATTTGGAGGAAGCTCCGTGGCAAACGTGGAGCGGATATTCAATGTTGCAAAGATAATAACGGATACATATAAAGAGGGGAACCAAGTCGTCGTCGTACTCTCGGCGCAGGGAGACACGACAGATGAGCTGAAAGAAAAGGCAAAAGAAATAAATGAAAACCCATCCAGGAGGGAGCTGGACGTTTTGCTTTCAACTGGTGAGCAGATATCGATAGCTCTCATGGCGATGGCAATAGAAAAGCTGGGTTTTCCTGTTGTGTCGTTGACGGGATGGCAGGCCCACATACAGTCTGACTCAAATTACCTCAATGCGAGGATAAAAAATATTATGCCCGACCGTATACAAAATGAGCTTGCCCGGAGAAATATCGTGCTTGTAGCGGGATTCCAGGGTATAAACCGGTTTAATGATATCACCACGCTTGGTAGGGGGGCTTCGGATACAACGGCAGTAGCGCTTGCGGCAAAGCTTGGGGCAGATCTCTGTCAGATATATACCGATGTGGACGGAGTGTATACTGCTGATCCGCGTATAGTCAAGACTGCGCATAAGCTGGATGAGATAACATTTGATGAAATGTTGGAGCTTGCCTCATTGGGGGCGCAGGTGCTTCACAACCGCTCGGTTGAGATGGCAAAGAGGTTTAATGTTAATCTGGAGGTTCGCTCCAGCCTGGAAAACAAACCGGGCACAATAGTCAAGGAGGTTGCAAAACATATGGAAAGCACAACGATAAGCGGAGTAGCAAAAGACGATAATGTTGCGGTTATAGCACTTACACATCTCAAGGATGTTCCTGGAGTGGCATATAAGATATTCTCGCTGCTGGCGACAAAGAAAGTGAATGTTGATATTATTCTTCAGTCAATTGGACGTGAGGATACAAAAGATATAACTTTTACTGTGACAGAGGATAACGTTGAAATCGCAAAAGAGGTTTTGACAGAAAGCCAGGAGAGCCTTGGATTTGAGAGCATGAGTATCGATACGGGTGTATCAAAGGTTTCGATAGTTGGATCTGGAATGGTCAATAATCCTGGTATAGCATCACAGATGTTTGAGGCATTGTCGAGCGTTGGAGTGAATATCCATATGATATCTACAAGCGAGATAAAGGTTTCTGTTCTTATCAACCAGAGCGACAGCGACCGCGCCGTAAAGGCAGTACATGACAAATTCTTTATAAAATAAAAACCTAATAAAAAACCATGAAAATGCTTTTCATGGTTTTTTTATTTAAGATAAATAATTTATATATCATTTATAAAATGTCCATATTACTCCAAAATTAATATATAATAATAGAGAAATAAGCTAAATCCCAGCAGATTGACAGTTTACAATTAAAATTAAATAAAGTATACTAGTCACATTCCAAGTCTTGAAAGGAGTAAAATATGGCAGGACAAAAATCTCTGGTGACAAACCTGACAGAGGGAAGCGTCACCAAACAGCTTATCCGGTTTTCTATTCCCTTTATGCTTTCAAACGCCTTGCAGGTAGTATACAGTATGGTGGACATGCTAGTTGTGGGGCACTATGTTGGCAGCTCTGGGCTGTCTGCGGTATCGATAGCAAGCCAGATTGTCATGCTTATGACGACGATTTGCATGGGATTTGCAACAGGAGGTCAGGTATACATATCCCAGCTTGTGGGAGCCAACGACAAGGAAGGAATAAAGCACACGATTGGTACGCTGTTCAGCGCAGTGCTTGGAGTGGGAGTACTGATGACTATCATCGCACTCACTTTGCATAGACCATTTCTCAACCTTCTTAACACCCCGGCAGAATCTTATGATGACACTGTTGCCTATATGCTCATATGCGGTGGCGGCATAATATTCACTTATGGATACAATATGGTATCAGCAGTGCTGAGAGGGATGGGAGATTCCAAGCGCCCGCTATATTTTGTGCTGGTAGCATCTGTCCTTAACCTTATCCTTGATGTGCTTTTTGTGGGACCGCTCCATATGGGAGTTGCCGGAGCTGCGTGGGCGACAATAATCGGGCAGGCAGTTTCATTTATCGTCTCTATTATTTACCTATATCACAGGCGCGAAGCATTTGGCTTTGACTTTAAGCTTCAGAGTTTTGCTGTTCGTTCGAGACCTTTAAAGGTGCTTATCAAGTTGGGCATACCGTTTGCAATATCGAGCAGCGCTATAAATATTTCTATGTTGTTTGTAAATGGTCTGGTAAATGATTTCGGCGTATATGCATCTGCAACTTTTGGAGTAGGCTCAAAGGTACAGCATGTACCTGATATACTTACACGCTCCATCAGTATGGCTGCGGCGGCAATGATTGGTCAGAATATGGGTGCTGGCAGTGTGGACCGTGCAAAAAAGGTTGTTTGGGTTTCAATGGGGATAAGTCTGGTGATTTATGCTATTGCTGCCGTAGTGTTTGCGCTTTTCCCGCAGCAGATATTTGGATTGTTTACTGGTGAGCAAGAGGTGATAGCTCTGGCATGGCTGTTTATCTCAACTATGCTCATAGGATATCCGGCGCATATTGTTATGAGTCCGTGTAACGCGTTTATACAGGGTATAGGCAATGCGCCTCTCAGCTTGGTGATTGCGCTGCTGGACGGATTTGTAATGAGGATATCGCTTAGCTATCTGTTTGGAATTGCGCTCGATATGGGGTTGTTTGGGTTTTTCCTTGGATATAACCTTGCGACATATGGAACAGCAATACCGAGTGCCGCATATTTTCTCAGCGGGAAATGGAAGAAGAGAAAGATGCTTGTTGGATAACAGATTAAGGAGAGGGATGACCCTCTCCTTTTGTTTGAAAAAATTTATTTAAGACTGTGTTTATGGACAATAATTTGTCCCGGTGATAAAATAATTAAAGAACACAGCGGGTTCTGATGGGGCTCTGCGTGTGTACCGATGACATCCTGAAGCATTTGAAAGGTATGGGAATCTGCAAACTATGTTTTTTTCTGATGTAGCAGAAAGTTTTTCTGTGGGTATACGGGATATGGATGCGCTCTATGCGGCTGTGCTTCCGTATTTTACCATGATTATCCGGTGGCTTTTGCCGCTGTTGGGTATAAGCGTACTATGGAGGACTGGGCGTTCGCTTTTGACAGGGAAGAACGAAGAAGAGCTCTGGGCGTGGCTAAGTATGCCAAATGGGACGCGATTTGAAATAAACCACTGGGAAAATGTAATAGGTAGAGCAAAAAGCTCGGACATAGTGCTCGATCTGCCGACGGTGTCGCGCAGCCATGCCGCACTGATACGTGATGAGAATGGACGGTGGACAGTGAGCGATTTGAACTCTAAGGACGGAGTTGAGGTAAACGGTAAGCATGTTACCGGATCTGCTGAAATAAAGGCAAATGATATGCTGTCGCTCGGTGGAGCTGAACTTTTTTTCATAGACAGTACTCCGGAGGAACGGTATGAGCGCTCAAAGGAGCGGACCCGCCCAGGAAAAGAGGTTTCACCAGCGGTGACTTTGTGGTTTGTAACATTGTTTCAGGCGCTTCTTGCGTTGCAGCTGTGTATGTCAGACGTGGACAACAGCGGAGAAATAGCGCTTGCATTTTCAGTGCTATGTGGGGCAATGTGGCTGTTTTACTTTGTGGAGAGGCTCCTTCGCCGGACTGGCTACGAGCCGGAAACGCTGGCGTTTTTCCTCTGCTCAATAGGGTTTTCGGTGGTGTCGTCCGCAGCTCCGTCTGGATTGTTCAAGCAGACAGTTGCTATGCTGCTGGGTATTGTGGTATTTATAATTTTGAGCTGGTTTTTAAGAGATCTCGAAAGAGCAAAAAAGTTGAGATGGCCAATGGCTGCGGCTGCTGTTGCTCTGCTCGGGATCAATATGCTGTTTGGAAAAGAGATATACGGGGCAAGAAACTGGATAAGCTTGGGAGGGATATCTTTTCAGCCGTCCGAGCTTATAAAGCTTGCGTTTATCTTTGCAGGTGCGGCGACGCTGGATAGGTTATTTGCACGTAGAAATCTGATATTTTCAATCGTGTTTTCTGGAATATGTGTCGGAGCGCTTGCACTTATGGGTGACTTTGGGACGGCACTGATATTTTTTGCAGCGTTTCTTGTGATAGCGTATATGCGCTCTGGGGATATCGCGACTATAGCGCTGATGGTCGCGGGAACCGGTTTTGCCGGAATGATAGTGATGAGGTTTAAGCCGTATATTGCAAACAGGTTTGCAGCGTGGCGGCATGTTTGGGAATATTCGTCAAGCTCAGGATACCAGCAGACGCGTACAATGTCTGCCGCAGCAAGCGGAGGCATGTTTGGAATGGGTGGAGGCAACGGGTGGCTGAAAAACATTGCTGCTGCCGATACTGATTTGGTATTCGGCATGGTTTGCGAGGAGCTAGGACTTATAGTAGCATTGACGGCTCTAGCAGCGCTTGTCATACTTGCTCTTTTTGCGCTCAAGAGTGTAAGTGTATCGCGCTCTAGCTTCTATTCGATAGCCGCATGCTCAGCAGTATCAATGCTGCTATTTCAGACGATGCTGAATGTTTTTGGTGCGGTGGACATATTGCCGCTTACGGGGGTTACCTTTCCGTTTGTTTCAAACGGGGGTTCAAGCATGCTTGCGTGCTGGGGGATGCTGGCGTTTATCAAGGCGAATGACACAAGGCAGAATGCAAGCTTTGCAATAAAGCTGCCTGTGAGAAAAGGAAAACGCACATGGGAGAATACAGATGAAGAGAGTTAAGCGCAGAGGGGTCGCGGTTTTGTTACTGGCGGGTCTCCTTGCTGCGGGGATGATTTTCTACATAGTGGAATACTTTATATATGGAGGGGAGTGGGCTTCGTTTGCTGCAAACCGCCATATATACAAAAATGGAGCACTTGCTTCTGGGAGGATACTCGACAGGAATGGAGAAGTGCTTTACGATGGAGAGAGTGGAAGCTACTCTGGCAGCTATATTGTGAGACTTTCAACACTGCACGCAGTTGGAGATAGAGCGGGAAATATTGGAACTGCTGCCAAGGCGGTATTTGCAGATAAGGTAACAGGGTACGACCCAGTAAACGGAGCTTATTCTGTTTCAGGCAGTGGAAACGACCTGTATCTGACGATTGACGCGGATCTAAATGAAACGGCATATAATGCGCTAGATGGTAGAAAGGGCACTGTTGCTGTATATAATTATAAAACGGGAGAGATCTTGTGCATGGTAAGCAATCCCGCTTTCGACCCTGAGGATCCACCGGACGTCGAAAGCAACCAGGAAAAGTATAAAGGGGTATATATTAACCGTTTTCTCTCATCGGTATATACTCCGGGCTCGACATTCAAAGTGGTGACAACGGAGGCAGCACTTGACCTGCTTGACGATATTGAGAAGCGTACATTTGTCTGTACCGGGAGCATGGATATAGGAGATACCATAGTTACCTGCCCTTCGGTTCACGGTGAGATGAGCCTTTCAGATGCGTTTGCAAAATCATGTAACTGTGCCTACGCCGAAATGTCGCTTGAGCTAGGTGTGGACGCGATTGAAGGCTATGCGGAAAAGGCGGGTCTGCTTGAGACGCATGATGTGGATGGTATAACCACTGCTGCAGGAAGCTTTGAAAGGGCGGAAGACGACGGGGACTTGGCATGGTCTGGAATAGGTCAGTATAATGACCTTGTAAATCCATGCGCTATGCTTCGGTATATGGGGGCCATAGCAAACAGAGGGGTTCCTACTGAGCCGCGGCTTATATCAAAGCTCACTACCCATGGGGGTATTCCTGCGGGTGTATATTTTTCAAGCAAAGGTGAGAGGATTATGAGCGAGTCGATGGCAGAGCAGCTTTCGGAAATGATGCGGTATAACGTAACCTATGGATATGGGCAGGGGGGGTATCCCGGACTGGAAATATGCGCAAAATCGGGAACTGCTGAGGTTGGCAGTGGAAATGAGCCTCATGCGTGGTTTGTTGGCTTTCTACGGGATGACGAAGATCCGTTGGCATTTGTTGTTATAGTGGAAAACGGGGGAAAAGGAGCTGCTGTGGCAGGTTCTATTGCCAATCAGGTGCTTCAGGAGGCTGTAAAATAGACCCGTCCGAAATATGTGAGAATAAGGTTGGATTATACTTTGCCTTTGGGGATATTTTTAAATCATGTATTTTCTAGTAAAGGAAAGCAAGACCCGCAGACAGAGCTGCGGGTCTTGCTTTAGTGTATTATTTAGGAGGCAGAAAAAGATAGTAAAGACTGTAGTTAGCAAATACTAACCACATAAAATATATCACTTTCCTTTGAAAAATGCAAGCTTTTTATAAAATTTTAAGTTGCAAAATAACAATAAAGAAGCATAAAGTAAAAACGTTTTCTGATTTTGAAAATACAAGTAAAGGTATCTTCTTGCAATTGGGAAAGATATATAATATAATAAAACCAGTTGTATAGTGATACTAATTAAATGCTTTAAGGGGGACTCAGATATGTGGAATAATATTCAAACCGGAAAATATGAGGGAATGATAGCTGAAACGGTGACAATCAGCGGGTATGATGGGGACAAAATACATGCCTACTATTCGCGTCCACTTGGAAATGGACCATTTCCGGGGATAGTACTTATCCCTCATGCGCCGGGATGGGACGAGTTCTGCCGTGAGTCGGCACGCCGCTTCACGCAGCACGGATATGCTGTGATTTGCCCGGACATATATTGCCGTGTGGGTCACGGCACTCCTGAGGAAGTAGCTGCCAAAAACCGTGAAAACGGCGGTCTGGCAGATGAAAGCGTTATGGGAGACACCAATGGCAGCGCGGATTATCTGCGTTCCCAGCCTTATGCAAATGGTAAGGTTGGAGTGATAGGAATGTGCTCCGGTGGACGGCATGCGTTTATGGCTGCTTGCCAGCTTGATTGCTTTGATGCGGCTATCGATTGCTGGGGCGGTGGTGTATTTACAGAAAAGGAAT
Source organism: uncultured Clostridia bacterium (assembly GCA_944386395.1). Taxonomy (GTDB): domain Bacteria; phylum Bacillota; class Clostridia; order Oscillospirales; family JAAYOS01; genus CALXAZ01. Next base: position 9 of record CALXAZ010000154.1, on the reverse strand, counting down.
CTCTTTCCG
>CALXAZ010000153.1 GCA_944386395.1 uncultured Clostridia bacterium | reverse complement strand
GATGGTTTCCGGGCGCTGATAAAGTGAGCGGAAGAGAAAAGTATAAAGAACGGGAGACCGGAAGGTCTCCCATTTTGTTTTAAAAGGAGGGCAGGGCAGATGTCGCCTGAAGAAATACTTGCAGCGGTGATAAAAGAGGCAAAAAGCCTTGGGATACCTGTGTCTGACAAAATAGTGCCGGAGGTCAGGATAAACAGACGGGCTGTGTCAAGATTTGGAAGCTGCGCAATGCGTTACGATGGATGGTATGAGATAGAGCTGTCAGAAAGGCTTCTGGGGGCAGACGAGACGGCGCGCCGGAGAACGCTTGCGCATGAAGTGCTTCACACCTGCCGGGGCTGCCGCGGGCATGGCAAGCGTTGGAAGGGGTACGCAGAAAGGATGAACTCAGCTTTTGGATACGGGATATCCCGGACAGGAAGCTATGAAAAGGCGGGGATAGAGCCCCCGCCTGCAAAATATATGGTGGTTTGTACAAGCTGCGGGACAGAGTTCCCGCGCATGAAGAGGTCGAAGCTGGTAGATCATCCGGAGCGCTACCGGTGCCGGTGCGGGGGAAGGCTTGTGCGTAAGATCTAGCGCAGCAGGGTGCCCTCCCACTGAGAGGGCTTGAAGCCAACAAGCAGTGTGCCGCCGCCAAGCAGGATGGGGCGCTTGACGAGCATTCCGTCTCCTGCAAGCAGCTCAAGCTGTTCCTCCTCGCTCATCGAGGGGAGCCTGTCCCTGAGCTTCAGCTGCCTGTACAGAAGCCCGCTCGTATTAAAAAAACGTCTGATGGGCAAACCGCTGAGCCCGATCCATTCGCGCAGCTCATCGTATGATGGGTTATCGGTTTTAATGTCCCTGATTTGATACTGTATGTGGTTTTCATCGAGCCACTTCTGGGCCTTCTTACAGGTCGAGCAACCAGGGTAGCAGATAAACAGCATGTTTTGTCTCCTTTGCGTGTTATTCGCCGCGTAAGCTTAACTGAGCTCCGGGCGTGACGGGTCGAGCACAAGCGCGGGATCGAAAAAGTGTTTTGATATCCTTTGAGGATATTTTATCATGGTAAAACCGTCTATGTTCAGCCGTGCGCTTGTAAAGTTGTCACTGTTATAGGTCATGGGCATGTTCGAATCGACGGGGCAGAATATGTCAAAGCCGTTATCGATTATATAGCGGTAGCGCGGATCGTCGCTCTTAAAGCTTACGCCGAATGCGGAGATATATATGTGAGACTCACCGATCCATGGGCGGATACGTTCGTTCCATCGGTCAAGGTCGCTCTTCATTTCGTCGAGCGTTACGCTGCCATCCTGAAAGTAGCCGTTATGCGTATAGCTGTGGCAGGCGATCTGCCATCCGGAGCGGCGCAGACAGTCTGCAATCTCGGTGACCTTTGCCCTCCTGGCGTCCAGCTCTTCGCCCTCGGGCTGCTTTACAATGCGGTAGCCAAAGGCGCCCTGATAGCCGGTGATAGCCACTATCCCCTTTGCGCCGCGGTAAGAAAAATCTGGATGCTCTTTTACAAACTGGTCGACTATCGGCATCACATCCCCTTCAAAGCTCTCGTACTCATTGCCCTCCGGGTCGATAACGATGTTGATAAGCTCACCGTCAGCGTTAACGTCGAGCCTGTCAGCAAAGCCGTCGGGCTTCATATATTCGTAGTAATTTACATCGTCCACCGAGAGTATCAGAGGTTTTTTGCCAGGCGGGAGCATTATATCTGCCGGCTCCATCCCGTTTTCACCCTTTACGGCAAGGTCGTCTATGTTATATAGGACATAGCCTTCGTTGTATAAAAGCGGTAACATCTGCTTAAATTCATTTGCAGTTACCATCCACATATTGTATCCCTCGGCAGGGGAACCTTTATTGTCAAAGGCAAGCTCAGGATAGACGATAAGGCTGTGGAAAAATATATGCTTTGCCTCTCCCTCAAACTTTACAAGAGATGCCTTTGCCTTTTCCAACTGGGAAATGGCAGATACAGTGCTTTCATCTGACAGCTCTGGTCGTGAATTGATAAGGGCTATCGCTTCATCGTAGAAATATCCCTTTTCAAGAGCCTCTGCCTCGAGCAGAAGCGCCTCGCGCTCGGCAGCCGAGGCATCCTCGGTAGGAGCTGTGCTGGCGGACACCTGCTCTGTCACAGAAGTACCCTCGCTTGAGATTACGGGCGGATTATCTCCGCCGGATAGTAGCTTTTTTAGTGCGAACGCGGAGAATATCACAGCGGCAGTACACAGCACAATCAGGGCGATTTTTTTGCCGTTTCCGCTGCTCTGGGCCACTCTTTTTCCATTGCTCATAGTTATACTCCCTTATGTTTCTGCAAATTGTACCGAGAAAGCTTACAACTTACCGGATTTTAGCCGGTTCTTCTCTCTGTCTATACATATGATAGCAATAAAAGGGAGGAAAATCGAGCGGCAGAGGGATTAAATTTTTATAAAATGACACATACAGACAAAAACCGCCTTGTATAATATCAAGGCGGTTTAATTTAGAGCAGTAGAAAAAGAACCCTCACCACGAGTTTTTCTTTATGCGGATATCGTCTCCAAAAAAAGGAAGGACAAGAAATTCACCGCGCAGCCGTGAGACGATCTGAGGTGAATAGCGCCGTGGAAGCTCGGTCTCCTCGCTGAGGTTTGTGTTGATTACCATCTTACCCCCGTTCATAAGGCGGGTGTTTATCAGCGTGTACAGAGCGGTATTTACAAACGGGCTCATCATCTCTGTACCGAGGTCGTCGAGTATAAGCAGGTCGCAGCGGTACAGGCGCCCAATGCCTTCGGTTGCGCCATCGATATCGTCCTCATCGCGGGAAAACTTCTCACGCTCGTAGAGGGAGAGGACGTTTACGCCAGTGTCGTA